>CALMZW010000070.1 GCA_937870605.1 uncultured Synergistaceae bacterium | reverse complement strand
GTCTGATAGGGCAGGAAGCAGGCGACCTTGATCCTCGACAGATCCTCGATCTGCACGACCGGCGTGCTCGCACCCGCCATCGCCCCCGGGTCGAGAAAACGCTGCGTGACGATTCCCGTCGCGGGAGCCTTCACGAGCGCGTCTGCAAGGTCCTTCTCGGCTATGGTCAGCGCCGACTCGGCCTGCCGGACTCCGTCGCGGCCGAGGGCGACCATCTTCGCCATCGACTTGATGCCCGCCGAAACCTGCGTGTGCTGGAGGCTCACCCGTTCGTATTCGTTCAGCGAAACGACCCGTTCCTTGTACAATTTTTCGTACCGGTCGAGGTCCTTGCGCGATTTGTTCAGCTCCGCCCGCGTCCGGTCGAGCGCTATTTCCCGCTCCCCCAACTGCAACCGGGCGCTGTTGAGCTGCTGGCGCGCGATTTCGACGGCCTGCTGCAGTTTGAGCGCCTCGATCTGAAAGAGCGGCGTCTTCCCCTCTTCCACCGCGTCGCCCTTGTCGACGAAGATCTTCTCGACGACGCCGCCGACGCGCGGCGGGACGAGGATCGACGTCGCCGCCTTGAGATTCCCCTGAACCGCGATGCGGTCATAGAAATCCCGTGACTGAACGGTGACCGTGACGACGGGAATCCGTTTGGCGGCGTTCGGCGTCGCGGCCTTGTCCGCGCTTTCGATTCCGGGCGCGTCCTTCGAGGAGACGCCCGCATCTCCGCAATGCATCCACCAGCCGCCCAACATCACCGTAAGGCTCAACACGAGGGCGATACACAATCGTTTACGCATTGTCCTTCCTCCGTTCCACGTTCGTCCTGCCTTCACTCATTCGCTCAAGAAATGCGGCGCTTTCGTCCCGAAACACTTCCTGAAGGATGCGCTTCCGAATTGCTTCGATGTCCCGTTCCGTGGAAAGAGGCCGCCAGCCGTACCCGTCGAGCAGGGCGTTGAAATTTCGTATGAGTCCCTCTCCGAGATCCGTTTTCATGTAGAGGAGCCTCTTGTCTTCCGGATCGGTCCCGGTCACCAGGGCCCCGTAGGAGAGAGCGACAAGCCCGAAAAGGAGCTTTTCCTGTTCGTTCTCGTCCTCGAGGTGAAGGGTTCCTTCTTCGATGCCGAGCTTCATGATGGAAAACACCCGGTCACGAAGCTCCACGTGTATCGAGCGAACGCGATCCATTCGTTCCTTCGACGTTTTTTCGTCGATGTCCTGGACCTCAAGGATCAGCTGCGTCGTGATGTAATCCGGATGGAGGACGGCCAGCAGCAGGATCATGAACCCCCACGCAAACGTTTTGTCCCGCGAACACGCGTCGAAGCGCTCCACCTTCGACATCATTTCCGATATCGTTTCCATCGTTTCGAGCGTCAACGCGCAGACAAGGTCCTCTTTCGAGCGGAAGTGCTGATAGAGCGTCCCGCGCGAATAGTCCAACGCCTCGGCGACCTGATCCATGCTCAGCGAGGAGTATCCCTTTTCGATCAGAAGCCGCCTCGCTTCCCGAAGAAACAGCTTCCCGCGATCTTCGAATTCCCGTTGCTTTCTCGTCTTTGTGCTCATGATGTCATATTTTGACACCATGTCAATTTTTGTCAAGACCGAACGGTCTCTATGGAGGAAAGCGACAAAGGAGATGGAACAGCGGAAGGAGTTACGCTATGCTTTTTTGCGAGATTTCGAGGCAGCGGCGGATGAAGAGATTCGACCCGCGGGAAAGCCGCAGGACGGTCATTCCCTTCGGTTTGCGCCCGTCGGGACCATACGTGATGAAGACATCCGGCTGCAGGAGGTTCGAATCCGAGGCGGCAAGCACCACGCCGACCGAGCCGTCGGACAGCTCGACCACGGTGCTCGGCGGATAGAGGGAAAGGGAGCGGAGCAGAACGCGAACAATCCTACGGTCGAACTTGTGCTGCGTTTCGCAGAGGATGGTCCCGATGGCCCTGTTGTTCGTGTAGGCCTCCTTGTAGACTCTTCTCGAAGTCAGCGCGTCGAAAACATCCGCCACCGCGGTGATGCGACCGAGGAAGGGGATGTCCTCTCCCTTGAGCTTCGACGGGTAGCCCGTTCCGTTCCATCGTTCGTGGTGCGTTCGCACGAGAGAGAGAATGCGTTCGTCCTGAACGCCGGAGGCTCGTGCGAGCCGTTCTCCGTCGGCGGGATGGCGCTTCACGATTTCGTATTCGTCCGCATCCAGAATGCCGGGTTTGTTGAGAATCTCTCTGGGAATGACCGCTTTTCCGAGATCGTGAAGCAGGCCGCCGATGGTCAGCAATTCCACGGCGCGGACGTCCCCCCTGAAGAGCACGGTCGCCAGAAAACCGGACAGGAGGGCGACGTTCAGAGAATGGACATACGAATATTCGTCCCATGTCCGCACCCGTTCGAGGGAAAACATCACCGAGGGGGTCTTCGATATCTCACGCGCCAGGGTCGTTCCCGCCTCGAGAAGAAGCGTCACGTCCTTGCGGGCGGCGATTCCCGAGGCGACCTTCCGGTACGCTTCCCGGATCCGTCCGATGACGAGATTCGACAATCGGGGATCGATATGCGCCATCTGAATGTGAACGTCCGAAAGCGCGTCGGCGAGTTCTCTCGCGGTGAACCCGTCGCGCTCGACGGAGACCCGGATGTGCTGGATTCCGAATTTCGAGAGGGTATCCGAAAAATCCGGGAATATCGTGCGGATTGCGTCGACGGGAGTGCCGCGCGGGAGAAGAAGCGCCCCCTGAGGAGAGAGGATATCCTCCTCCACAGTTCCTTGTGTCGAGAACAGATCATCGATGGATATGAGAGCCGTCTGCACTGTGTCGTCACACCTTTTTGCGAAGATCGTTGGCGTCAGGAACCTGCGATGTGCATCACACCGATATCGTCATGGACGAGTATACGCTGAATTTCGCCAAAACCGAACGAACGTATCCGGATTTCATAGAACAAGCGCTGAGAAATCGTTCTTTTCCCGAACTGTTACAAAATCGGTAATATCATAGCATTCCTCCTTCAGTTTTTGTGTGCTTGTATACCCTGTTGTTCTGTGCATTTTGAATCAGTTTCGTTCGCGACAAATATGAAAGGAGACATGAAGATCATGATCGAAAACCACATCCTCGATGAATACGGCCTCCGTATCGGAGAACTGCCGCAAGGAACGCGAAACGCGATTACCGACGTCCCCGGCGTTCTCGTGGGGCACTGCACCCTATCGGACGGTCCTGTCCGGACGGGTGTCACTGCCGTTCTGCCTCACCCGGGGAACTGCTTTCGCGACAAGGTGCTCGCGTCCTGTCGCGTTCTCAAC
>CALMZW010000069.1 GCA_937870605.1 uncultured Synergistaceae bacterium | reverse complement strand
GCCAAACTCTCCCCTTGGTTGGGGAGCATTTTTCGCTTTGGCTGTGGTTCGAGGATCCATAAACCGTGTTGACTGGAACGGGCGGAACGTGCATAATTCTTTACCAGCAATTGGATCCAGTCTCTGACGAAATCCAAAGGTCTCGTTATACCCGGGTAAGCGGAATGCTGTTTGCATCAGAGAAAGGAACCAGGAAATTGCAGCGCAAACTATGAAGAAAAAGGGGATGGAAGGATGAAGCGTTTCACGAAATTGGCTCTGTTGGCAGCTGTATTTGCGGTCTTTACCGGTATGTGTGCAGGAGCGGCCCTTGCGAAGGATACCCTGATCGTCGCGAATATCTACGATGCGAAGACTCTTGACCCGATCGCGACAAACGAAGTCGCCACGTCAGGCATGTGCCTCCATGTGTATGATAACCTCCTCTCTCTTGGCGCCGACGGCGCGCCGGTTCCTCAGCTCGCCGAGAAGTACGAGATCATCGACAATCTGACCTACAAGTTCAATCTTCGCAAAGGCGTCAAATTCCACAACGGCGAAGAAATGAAGGCCGCCGATGTCAAGTACACCTTCGAGCGCGCGAAATCTCCTGCAGGCGCTTCGATCCGTCAGTATGTCGACGATATCAATACGGTCGAAGTCATCGACGATTACACGGTCGTCTTCAAGATGAAACGCCCCTTCACTCCGTTCCTCATGGCTCTGACGCACACCTGCGGCAGCATCCTCAACAAGAAGGCCGTCGAAGCAGCCGGCGACAATTACGGCATGAATCCCGTAGGAACCGGTCCCTTCAAGTTCAAGAGCTGGGCCAAGGGCGACAGGATCACCCTCGAGAGAAACGAAGAATACTGGGGAAAGAAGCCTGCCTTTAAGACGTTGGTTATGCGTGCGATTCCCGAGGCGACGAACCGTACGATCGAACTCGAGAGCGGCGCGATTGACATTGCCTACCAGATCACGACGAACGATCTCAAGAGAGTCCAGGAGAACCCGAAGCTTGCACTGATGCGCGTTGTCGATAACTCGACGACCTACATGGGGTTGAACTGCTCGAAGGCTCCGTTCGATAATCCGAAAGTCCGCAAGGCAGTCAGCCTCGCACTCGACACGGTCGGCATCCAGAAGGCTGTCTGGCGTGGAGTCGGCAAGGCTCCGGTCGCGCCGAACGCACCGAATATTCTGTACGCCATCAAGGATGCGAAGCCGCATGTCCAGGATGTCGAAGCGGCGAAGAAGCTCCTTGCCGAAGCAGGAGTGAAGCTGCCCCTGAACGTCCAGATCTGGACGAACGAACGCAAGGAACGCATCGATATGGCGACGATCATCCAGAGCCAGCTCGAAGAAGTCGGTATCAAGGCGGAGATCAAGGTGCTCGAATGGGGCGCCTATCTCGACGGCTTGAAACAGAAGACGCACGATATGTTCATTCTCGGCTGGGTTGCGTCTGTACCGGATCCCGAGTTTGCAGTTTCCGGCGTCTTCCATTCCTCGATGGTCGGAAGCACGAACTTCTCCTACTTCGTGAACCCGGACGTCGACAAGATGATGGAACAGGGAAAAGCTTTGCCGAACGGCCCGGAACGTGAAAAGCTCTACAAGGACCTTCAGGAGAAGATCGATTCCCTGACCCCGTGGGTCTATCTTCACAACGACGAACAGATCTGCGGAACCCAGAAAAATATAAAAGGCTTCCAGCCCAGCCCGAGGGGATATCACGTCCTGACGAACGTTTCTTTCGAATAGAAGCAGCGGCCGTCGCGGATCTCTGCGATACGGCAGTCATGTAAAACGTATGAGAGCAGGAGCATGGGTTTTTTCTGTGCTCCTGCATTTTTTGAGGAAGGGTGGAAGCGGATGCTCAAGTATATTTTTCGAAGGATCCTTTCGCTGATTCCGGTTCTCATCGGAGTTACCTTCATTGTCTTCAGTCTCCTGTATTTGACGCCGGGCGACCCTGCGCGCATGGTGCTTGGAGACCAGGCGACAGAGGAAGCCGTTACGGATTTTCGGATCAAGGAAGGGCTCGACGATCCTTTCATTGTTCAGTTTGCCCGTTATGTTTACAAGGCAGCCTTCAAGGGCGACATCGGAAGGTCCTATGTGACGAAACGCCCTGTTTCCGACGAAATCCTCTCGGCGTTCCCCTCGACCATCAAACTAGCGGCTTTCTCCGTCATTATTGCGATCTGTCTCGGCATTCCCTTTGGAATCATATCCGCCATCAAACAGTATTCGCTCTTTGATTCCATCACAATGTTTTTCGCTCTGGTCGGGCTGTCAATGCCTGTCTTCTGGCTGGGGCTGCTGCTGATTTTGCTCTTCTCCGTGCGGCTCGGCTGGTTCCCGTCCTCAGGTTTCGACACCTTTTCCGCGATGGTGCTGCCGTCGGTCGCGCTCTCGGCGCAAGTCATCGCGATCGTGACGCGCATGACGCGATCGAGCATGCTCGAGGTCATCCGGTCAGACTATATCCGTACGGCCCGGGCCAAGGGGCAGACGGAAGGGAAGGTCATCTGGCGCCACGCCCTCGGAAACGCACTGATACCGATCGTCACGATTGTTGGACTGCAATTCGGACACCTGTTGGGAGGAGCCATTCTCACAGAGTCGATCTTTTCGATTCCGGGAGTGGGACGGTTGATGGTCGAAGCGATCAAGATGCGGGATTACCCGCTTGTGCAGGGCGGCGTTCTCTACGTTGCGGTGGCTTTCAGCGTCGTGAACCTTCTCGTCGACCTTCTGTATGCGTTCGTCGACCCGCGCATCAAAGCGCAGTATCGCTAGATCAGGGGTGAAATTCGATGAATAACAACGTCCAAACGATACAAAAGCGACGGAGCGGCATTATGGAAGTCTGGCATCGAATGAAGAGAAGCCCTATGGCCGTTATCGGGCTTGTCCTCATCATAGTCCTGTTCGTCATGGCGCTTTTTGCGAATGTCATCGCTCCCTTCACGTATTCAAAGCAAAACCTCATGCATGCGTTCGAATCGCCTTCCTCAAAGTACATCTTCGGGACGGACGAATTCGGGAGGGACATCTTCAGCCGGATTGTGTACGGAGCGCGGATATCCCTGCAGGTCGGCTTCATCGCCGTTGGAATATCGATGTTCATCGGCGGATTCCTCGGGGCGCTGGCGGGGTATTACGGCGGCAAAATCGACAACGTCATCATGCGCATCATGGACGTCCTGCTCTCCATCCCGTCGATCCTGCTCGCGATCGCGATCGCCGCGTCACTCGGACCCGGGCTCTTCAACCTGATGATCGCGGTGGGAATTTCCGCGATTCCGAACTATGCGCGAATCGTCCGCGGGTCCGTCCTCTCGATACGCGGACAGGAATTTGTCGAAGCGGCGAAGGCCGTCGGTTCGTCGGATCTGCGGATCATCTTCAAACACATCATTCCGAACTGCACCGCGCCGATCATCGTCCAGGCGACGCTGGGCGTCGCGACGGCCATTCTGACCGCCGCCGGGCTCTCGTTCATCGGCCTCGGAATCCAGCCTCCGATTCCCGAATGGGGAGCCATGCTATCGAGCGGCCGCAGTTACATTCGCGATTATCCCTACATGACGCTCTTCCCCGGACTTGCGATCATGATCACCATTCTGGCGCTCAATTTTGTCGGCGACGGCCTGCGGGACGCGCTGGATCCGAAGCTGAAGCGATAGGAGCGAGGTCGGACACATGAACGAACGAAAGTTGCTTCTCGATATACAGGATCTGACGATCCACTACGAGACGGAGGCGGGACGCGTCCGGGCCGTGGAGCATCTGTATCTCGAACTCGGATACGGGG
>CALMZW010000068.1 GCA_937870605.1 uncultured Synergistaceae bacterium | reverse complement strand
ATCCGCGTAAAACTCCGCAAATGCGTCCGTTTCGGCGTCGCCGCTCGTTTCCAGATAGCCGAGCATCAGAAATGGAACCGCCGCTCCCGCGCGAAAAACGTTCCACAACGTTCGCCACGATTCCGCCGTGACGTCGTCGATCAGAAAGGTAGCGATCGCGACCGCATGTTCGCGGGCGAGGGAACAGTCCGGATCGGCCAACGCTTCCTCCAGCACCTCCGCGAACCTCCCGTCCTCGATGAGGCACCGGTAGAGCAGCGTCCGTCCCAGGCTCAGTCCATCCGGGTCGTAATCAAGTATCTCCCGGCACACGTCGGCTCCCTCCGCCGGCCGCCCCTCAGCGAGCAGGGAAACCACCAGCTCCTGTAGAATCTCCACGAGGAGATCAACGTCGCCGCCTGCTTCGGAAAAGCGCGCGTCAAAACTGTCGCGGGCTTTTTCGAGCAGCGATATTCTATCGGCATCCGATTCGTTCGCCTTCGCCAGCAGAAGGAACCCTTCAGGATGCCCGGGATCATGCTCGAGCACCCGGCCGGCGAGGAGTTCCATTTCTTCGGGGTCGTCGGACGCTCGCGCCTCTGCGATCAGATCCGCGATGTCCGCACCCGTGTTGTGTTTCCGCTCCATCGAACACTCTCCTCCCGGATTCGTTCGCTGACGGCGCAAATCGACAGGGTCATCAGGAAGCGCTGACCGGCGCGGGCGGGGTGTATTCCGGGACGAGACTCTCCAGTTCCCGGAGTATATCCCTTTCGCTCCCGGCGATCATGTCTTCGACTCGTTGCGGCACGGCCCCCTGCGTTGAGCTGTGTACGCCGAGGTTCGAGACGAAGATCTTCTCGTGAACCGTGGTCTGGACTCTCGTCGGATCGTAAAACAGCTCCTCGAAGAGCTTTTCCCCTCGTCGTATCCCCGTGAAGACAATCGGAATATCCCTGTAGGGCTCATAGCCGTGCAGGCGGATGAGCATTTCCGCCATATCGACGATTCGGACTGGGTCGCCCATGTCGAGGACGAACAGCTCTCCGCCGGCGGCGAGGGCCGCAGACTGAAGCACGAGGCTGACGGCCTCGGGAATGAGCATGAAATAGCGCCGCATTTCCGGGTGCGTGACCGTTACAGGCATTCCGGACGAAATCTGGTCCTCGAACTTGGGGATGACGCTCCCCCGGCTCCCGAGGACGTTTCCGAACCGGACGGCCATATACGCCGTCTTCGGGTATTCCATTCGGACGTCGTTCAGAATCATCTCGGCGATGCGCTTGGTCGCCCCCATCACGCTCGTCGGATTGACCGCCTTGTCGGTCGAGATGAGAAGCATCTTTTCCACGCCATACCGTCCGGCCAGCCGTGCAACGTTCAGCGTTCCTCCGGCGTTGACGCGCACCGCTTCCCTCGGGTTCATCTCCATCAGCGGAACGTGCTTGTGCGCCGCGGCATGAAACACCATTCCCGGCGAATACAGCCGGAACACGGCTTCCATCGCGACGGGGTCCGCCACATCCGCTATGACCGGCCTGTACGGGACGCCGATATGCTCGCGAGAAAACGTTTCGATCAGGGTATAGATGGATTGTTCTCCGTGCCCGAGGAGGATGAGTTCCTTCGGCGCATACTGCGCCGCCTGGCGGGCGATTTCCGAACCGATCGATCCCCCCGCGCCCGTCACGAGGACGGATCGGCCCCTGATGACGCCGGCGATTCCCTCGAGATCGAGGCGCACAGGTTCGCGCCCCAGCAGGTCTTCGAGCCGGACCTTGCGGAGACGGCTTATGGATACCTTTCCTCCGGCGATCTCGCGCAGGCTGGGGAGCACGCGAACCTCCACGCCCGTCGGAACGATCGAGTCGAATATCTTTCGGATGCGCGTTCCGCTCGCTGAAGGAATCGCAATGACGACAACCCGAACGTCTTTTTCCCGTATGATGTCGCCGATCCTGTCGACGGGACCGAGAACGGGAAAGCCGGCGACCGTTTTTCCCTTCTTGTCGGCATCGTCATCAACATACCCGACCGGGAGCAGATCCGATACGTTTCGGCTCAGATCCCGGGCCAGAAGGGTTCCCGCTTCGCCGGCTCCGACGATGAGCGTCCGGATCCCTTCGCGCGGCGCACGGCTTCCGGACGCGAAGAAGCGCCAGGACGCGCGCACAGTGCCGCAGAGGATAATTCCCGAAAGCAGCAGGATCGCGAGCGATACTCTCGGAAGCATGAGCCCCCGCCAGAAGATTCCTATCAGCGAAAAAACGAGGGCCGCGATCACGTAATGCCGCGACAGCCGCGAATACTCCTCGACGCTCGCCTGCGGCCAGTACACCGAGTACATGCCTCCCGCAGCGAAACTGCAACACACGATCAGACAGAAAAGCGACGTGCTGCTGAGAAAGATGTCGATGTAGACGGAGGGAAGAAAGAGCGTCAGCCGAAGGGCGAACCCCAGATAGGAAGCTATGAAACAGCAGATGATGTCGATCAGGACGACGTTCCTGGTCCTGCGGGCCAGACCGACCCACCAGGATACGAAACGGACGTGCAGCGTATTCACGGGATGATCATCCTCCCAGTTGGTGCGCGCATGACGCGCGCACCTTCACGAAGAAACGGAAACGTCAGAGAATGATCTTTTTCCCCCCGCCCTGCTGCGGTCCGCCCATGCGGTTGAGCTGCTGCAGAACGGCCGGAGAGGCGACGTCGATTTTGGGTTTCTGCGTC
>CALMZW010000067.1 GCA_937870605.1 uncultured Synergistaceae bacterium | reverse complement strand
GCGACGCACCAGATGCTCGAGGATCTTGCGCTGATGCGCCTTCTGCCGGACGTCGCCGTCCTTTGTCCCTCGGATTACGCATCCGCGATCGTTCAGATCTGCAACGCGAACTCCTGGAAAGGTCCCGTCTATATCAGACTGGGACGGATGCCCACCCCTCCCGTCTACGAACGGTCCGACTCGGATTTTCACGTGGGCGGCGCTCGGTTGCTCCGTGAAGGGGATGGGGTGACGATCTGCGCGTGCGGGATCATGGTTCACGAAGCGCTGGAAGCTGCTACAATACTCTCGCAACAGAATATCGAAGCGGAAGTGATCGACTGTTACTCGATATCCCCGCTTCCCGCCGAGATCATTCTGAGTTCGGCGCACCGGACCGGCTGTTGCGTTGTCGCTGAGGAACACTTCCGGAAGGGAGGGCTCGGAGAAGCCGTGACGCATCTTCTGTGCGAGCATTATCCCGTGCCTGTCCTGTCCGTCGCGGTCAAGGATCTTTTCGGACAGAGCGGCACTCCCGAAGAATTACAGGCGTACTACGGGCTGACCGCCGAGCGGATCGTGAGCGCCGCCTTTCAGGCGTGGACCCTGAGGCGTCGCAGCCCGGACGCGCTCTAGCGAGGCCGGACGTGGAGGTCCGCATCGCCGGAATCACGAAGATTTTCGCTCCGGACATCGTCGCGCTCGAGGATGTTTTCCTGACCGTCGAAAAGGGGGAATTCGTCTACCTGATCGGAACGACCGGGTCCGGCAAGACGACGCTGCTCCGGCTCATAACACGTGAGATCGTTCCGACGCGGGGGCAGATTTCCGTGGGAAACCAGAACCTCCGGAAAATTCGCGCCTCCGAGTTGCCGTACTACAGGCGGAGCATCGGCGTCGTGTTCCAGGACTTCAAACTCCTGCCGGATCTGACCGTCTTCGAAAACGTGGCCTTCGTCCTCGAAGCGATGGGCGTTCCCCCGAGGATCGTGCAGACCCGCGTCAACGAGGTGATCGATCTGGTCGGACTGTGGCGTCGCCGATTCCTCAAGCCGATGCAGCTCTCGGGGGGGGAACGGCAGCGGGTGGCGATCGCCCGCGCCATGGCGAATTCTCCGTCCATATTCCTGGCGGACGAACCGACGGGAAATCTCGATCTTCATACGTCGGAGGAAATCGTGCGGTTGCTCCTGTCCATCAATGCCGCCGGAACGACCGTCATCGTGGCGACGCACGACCAGTATCTCGTGGATGCGTATCGGCAGCGCGTCGTCGAACTCCACGACGGACGACTGAAACGTGACGAGAAGAGAGGCCGGTACGTGATCGATGGGGAGCTTTAGGTATATTCTCAGGGATACGCTCAGATTGATTACGCGCCACTGGGGGCTCAGCATCCTCACGTTGCTGACGACGGTGACCGTTCTCTTTCTGCTCGGTCTCTCATCGCTCTTCGCCCTGAATCTCAGACACATGGTCAATCGTGTCGAGGGAGAACTTGTCGTGCAGGCGTATCTCAAGAACGGAAGCGACGCCTCGGGGCTTGCCGGACGCATCAGATCGGTATCCTATGTCCGCGACGTCCGCGTCATTTCCCCGGAGGAGGCGCTCGACAGGCTTCGCGCAAAGCTGGGCAATCAGGCCAAAGCGGTCACGCTGCTCGGGGAGAATCCCCTCCCGTGGGGACTCGAGATCCAGGTGGAAAAAGCCTCGTTCGTTTCGATGCTGGTCCGGGATCTGGTTGCGCTCCCGTCCGTCGAGGAAGTCGTCTATTCGGGACAGCTTGCGGACAAACTATCCCGGATTTCCGTTCTGGCGACGCGCGTCTCGGGAGCCATCATGCTCCTCGGCGCGATTATCAGCTCTCTCGTTATTTTCAATACGATCCGCATAGCCCTGTATTCGAAGAGCGAGGAGATTCAGGTGATGCTTCTCGTCGGCGCGACACGGACCTATATCGCGTTTCCCTTTGTGTTGCAGGGGCTGTTTCTTGGTACAATAGGCGCCGTTCTGGCGGTTGTCGCGCTTGCGTCCGGCTATGCCTACGTCGTGAGCGTTCTGAAAGCGACGCTTCCATTTGTGGTGATGCTTCAGAACCAGACGTTTCTGTTGAAGTTTCATCTCATTCTTCTCGGGACCGGCATGACGCTCGGATGGATGTGCAGCTGGTTTGCGGTCACCCGTTTCATCACCAGGGCGGCCCGGCCGTCCTGAGGGGCGTCGGGAAATGAGAAACGGGCGGAAGTTCGTTGTCCGGTTTCTGATGCTTCTGGCGTTCTTCGTGTCGGCTGCGGGCGCACGGGCTGCCGAGGAGTCGGATCTCGACGCCCGGATATCACAGGAAGAGACGCGCATGCGCGCGCTTGAGTCCCAGATATCCAAACACCGGACGCTCGTTCAGGAGATGAACAGGAAGGAAAAGGGCGTTCTGACGCAACTCAGCGATCTCGACCAGCGCAAACGGATGACGGAGCACAAGATCCGCATTCTTGAACTGAAAGAAAAGAAAGTTCAAGGGTCCATCGTCGGGCTGAAACGGACGATACGGGAGACGGAGGGCCGGATCGGCGATATTACGGCCATGCTCCGCGAACGCGTCACCGCGATCTACAAGTACGGCGGGATCGCCGAGTTCAATCTGCTTCTTTCGTCCGCCTCCGCGCATGAGGCGATGGCGACGTCCGTTCTTCTGGGGAGAATCGCCCGACAGGACGAGCAGATGCTCGAGGAGCTTTTTCGAAAGAAGGCGCTCCTGGAATCGTCGACACGGGAACTTCAGACCCAGAAAAAGCAACTGGATTCGCATCAGCAGAATCTCTCGGGCGAGAGGGGCCGCTACAAGGCGAGCATTTCCGAACATAATTCGCTGCTGGACAGGGTTCAGAAAGAACGCCAGGTCCACAAGGCTGCGATGAAGGAGCTGGAGGACGCACAGAGGGAGATCAGCAGGACGATTACATTGCTCATGAAAAAGAAGGCGGAAGAGGCCGCAAAGGCGCACCGGAAGCCCGACAGTTCCGTCATGATGGCCCGGGGAAGCCGTTTCGCGTGGCCCGTCCGGGGGGAAATATCGAGCACATTCGGATTGCGCGTCCATCCGACGTTCAAGACGAAGATGATGCATACGGGGATCGACATCCGGGCGGCACGGGGAGTTCCCGTTCGTGCGGCCGGTCCGGGCGAGGTCCTGTATTCCGGGTGGCTGCGCGGGTACGGGCAGATAGTGATCGTCGATCACGGCAACAGTCTGACGACGGTCTACGCGCATCTTTCCAGTTCCGTCGTGGAGGAAGGAATGCCGGTCAAAGAGGGACAGACCATAGGGACCGTCGGGTCCTCGGGAACGGCGACGGGAGCGCATTTGCACTTTGAAGTACGTGTTAACGGTGACGCGAGGGATCCCTTCGCGTATTTACGTCGATAGGAAGGCCAGGAGATCATGTTCTCACGGATTAAAGCCTCTATAGGTGGATTTGTTGTAGGCGCAGGTGTTGCGGCGTGTCTCTTTTATTCGGTGACGATTCCCGGCGGGGTGGTCGCCCATGCGGATAACATGGACGACTTGTCGCGGGTATCGCCGTTCAAGCCTCAGTCGCTGTGGCTCATGAAGCAGGCCAGGGCGATTATCGAAACGTATCAGATAGACGCGGTCAGCAAGGACATACCCGAAGACAAGATGCTGTACGGCGCCATCCGCGGGATGGTCGCCGCCTGGCAGGATCCGTATACCCGTTTCGTCGATCCGCCCCAGCTCAAGGAGGAGCAGATCGAAATGGAGGGGGAGTACGGCGGACTCGGCATTTACATCGGACAGCGCGACGGCAGGACGCTCGTCATCAGCCCCATCGAGGATACGCCGGCCGACCGCGCCGGGCTCAAACCCCAGGACCAGATCGTCAAAGTCGGGGAGGAAGTGATCCTCGGCTGGGATTCCGAGCGCGTCGTCAAGATGCTTCGCGGGAAGGCCGGAACCAGCGTCACGATATGGATTCGCCGGGATGACGTCGACAAGCTCCTGCGCTTCGACATCGTCCGCGAAGTCATCAAGCTCAAATCCGTCCGGTCGGAAATGCTCGACAGGACGACCGGGTATTTGCGCCTGTCGCAGTTCCAGCAGAAATCGGCGGACGACCTCAGGGATGCCGTGATTTCCCTCCAGAAGAAGGGCGCCAAGGGAATGGTGTTCGATCTCCGGAACAACGGCGGCGGCCTTTTGAACGGCGCCGTGGACATCTCCGACATGTTCCTTGACAGCGGTCTGATCGTCGGAATGAAAGGGCGAGTGGACCGGGCGAACGACGAGATCTTCGCAACCCCGGGCGTCCTGACCGCGATGCCTATGGTGGTGCTCATCAACGAAGGGAGCGCGAGCGCTTCGGAAATCGTCGCGGGGGCGCTGTCGGATCACGGTCGCGCGCTGCTTGTCGGCAAGAAAAGTTTCGGGAAGGGGTCCGTGCAGACGCTGTTCAACATGTCGGATGGAAGCGGGATTTACGTCACGATCGCACGGTACCATACGCCATCCGGACTTGTCATCGATCATGTGGGGCTGACGCCGACCGTTCAAGTCGACGGCGAGCTGACAAAGGAGCATTCGAAGGACAAACAGCTGATCCGTGCGCGTGAGGAACTGAAAAAGCTCATGCGGGCCAATCTACAGGTCTCCTCTGAAGGAGCGGATTCCGAGTCAGAATGAGATCCCGCAGCCGCAGGGCGATCGTTCCCTTCTGGTTGCTGCTTGTCGCCGCCGCATGGGCCGCCGGGTATTCCGTCGCAGCCTGGCGGAATGCGCGGATCGCCGGGGAGCGGGGAGCGAACGTCGATATTCGGCCTGACCGGGCGGTTCCGGGAACTTCGGAGCGGCCCGCGAGTCCGGATGTTCCTCCGGTTGCGATTCCGGCGTCGCCTGACAGGCCGTCGCCCGGATCGCCGGGTTTTCCGTGCGTCGCCATCATCGTCGATGACATGGGCTCGTCAATGCGTGTCGCACGGGACCTGGCCGCCATATCTCTGCCGCTGACATGGGCGGTCATTCCCGGGCAGCCAAGGACGGAAGACGTCGCCGCATTCGCGAGGGAAAAGGAAATTCCGATGTTGATCCATATGCCCATGGAGCCGGTCGGAAACGGCTACGACAAGAATTTTCTCATCGGAGTGAATACCTCGGACGATGTCATACGGGAAGAGGTCCGGCGCGTATTTCTGTTGTATCCCTGGGCGATAGGGATGAACAATCATATGGGATCCCGCGCCACAGCCGAC
>CALMZW010000066.1 GCA_937870605.1 uncultured Synergistaceae bacterium | reverse complement strand
GTTTCTTCATCCTGATCGAAGAGAATCAGTCCATACTGCATGGCATCCTCCATCGTCAGTTATAGTCAGAGGATCTCCTCCCAAATGCGGTTTGCGATCCGCATTCCCCGTGGTGAAAGCGCTACGCTGTCGTCACGTCGGACGAAGAAATCCGGACGGAACGAGTCGAGAACCGTCAGGATCTCACCCAAAAGTTCCGAACCGTAACGGGAGCGAAATTCCGGATACAGGATGCCCTGTCGGGTCCGCAGCAAAAGAATGGCCGCCTCCCGCGCCTTCTCCCCGGGGGACAGTATTTCGGACGTATCGACGGGCGATTTTCCCTGCTTCATTCGCAGGATATATTCCGGAGCCCCGGTTACGTTCGTATAACGCAGCCCCGAAAGATGCCCCGAAGCGCTCGCTCCGAGCGCAAGCACGTCGTCCTCGTTCCAGTACGCCATGTTATGAACGCACTCCGCTCCCGGACGGCAGAAACTCGCGATCTCATAGTGCGACAGTCCCTTCGCGGGAAGAAACCACTGAGCGAAACGGTAAAATGGGTACCCTTCCGGCATTCCCGAAGGAGCGACATTCCCCCACGGCGTTCCGGGCTCAAGGGTCAAATGATACGTCGAGACATGCTCGACGCCGATTTCCAGGACACGCCGGAGCGATTCCGCGAAAGACCGGAGCGTTTGCCCCGCAAGGCCGAACAGCAGGTCCGCACTGCACCGGAATCCCTTTTCGACCACGCATTCAAGGGCCCGGACCGCTTCGTCGCCGTTATGGAGCCGCGCCAGCCATGCCAGTTCGTCGTCGTGGACGCTCTGAACCCCTACGCTGACGCGCGTGACGCCGTTATCCCGCCAGACCTCCAGATGTTCGGGAAGGAGACTGCCCGGGTTCGCTTCCACGCTCATCTCGCGCGCGGCGTCCAGGACGAAGTATTCCTCGAGAATCTCAAAAAGACGGCTCCACTGGCGACCGTCGAGAAGCGTTGGAGTGCCCCCGCCGATGTAGAGCGTATCGAGCCGGATCGGGAAAGAACACAGTCCGGACCAGAAGCGGCATTCTTCGTTCAAGGCCCGGAGATATTCGTCAATTTCCCCCGGCGCGGGCGCCGCGCTGGAAAAGGCGCAATAGGGACACTTCCGGATGCAAAAGGGCGCATGGATGTACAGGGAACGCGGCGATGCGGCGCGAGCGCGCGCCGAAAGCGACGAGGACGCCTCTATTCGTCTTCCCCTTCTTCCACTTTGAGAAACGCCAGAAAAGCCTCTTGAGGGATGGACACCTTTCCGATCTGCTTCATGCGTTTCTTTCCTTCCTTTTGCTTCTCCAGAAGCTTTCTCTTTCTGGAAATATCCCCGCCATAGCACTTCGCGAGGACGTCCTTCCGCAATGCCTTGATGTTTTGTCGCACAATGACTCTCTTGCCGATGGACGCTTGTATCGGAACCTCGAAAAGCTGCTGCGGGATCAGTTCCTTCAACTTGCGCACGACCGCCTGCCCCCGATGGAATGCGGCGTCTCTGTGGCAAATGAAGGAAAACGCATCGGCGGCTTCTCCGCTGATGAGAACGTCGACGCGGACGAGGTCGGCCGCGCGGAAGCCCCGGTATTCGTAGTCCAGCGAAGCGTACCCGCGTGTCATCGACTTCATCTTGTCGTGAAAATCGATGATGAATTCCGCGAGCGGCAGATCGTAAAAGAGACGCGCCCTTTCCGGTGAAAGATAATCCATGGAAACGAACGTCCCCCGCTTGTCCTGACAGAACTGCATGACCTTTCCCACGAATTCGGTCGGGACAAAACATGTGAGCCGGATCATCGGCTCGCGGATTTCGCTTATTTCCGACCCGTCCGGGAAATCCGACGGGCGTTTTGCTTCTATGACGTCTCCGGCGGTCGTTACGACTTCATAGACGACATTCGGCGAGGTGGCCACCAGATCGATGTCAAATTCACGCCGCAGACGCTCCTTGGAAACGTCCATGTGCAGAAGACCGAGGAAGCCGCACCGGAAACCGAATCCGAGCGCAACGGACGTTTCCGGAACGAACGTTATGGACGCGTCGTTCAGCGTCAGCTTTTCAAGCGCGTCCCGAAGCTCCGGATACTCATCCCGCTCTATCGGATAAAAACCGCAAAACACCACCGGTTTGACGCGACGGTAGCCGGCGAGGGCTTGCGGCGCCGGGTGAAGCGCGTCGGTGACGGTGTCTCCCACATGCGCCTCCGCAACGCTTTTGACATTCGCGATGAGATATCCCACCTCGCCCCGTCCGAGACGATCCACCGGAACGTACGACGGACGGAAGACGCCGACTTCCTCCACCGGATATTCCTGCCCCGAAATCATGAAGCGGATATTCGTTCCCGTTCGGATCTCTCCGTCGACGACTCTGATATAGCAGATAACACCGCGGTAATTGTCGTAAATCGAATCGAAAATCAGCGCCCGGAGCGGCGCTTCGGCGTCTCCCTCGGGCGGGCGGACCGATTGCACGACGCGCTCCAGGATGTCATCGATGCCGGTTCCTTCCTTCGCGCTCGCAAGAATCGCGTCCGACGCGTCCAGTCCTATCGCGTCCTCGATCTCCTTTTTGACCGACTCGGGATGCGCGGACGGGAGGTCGATTTTATTGATGACCGGAATGACGTCCAAGCCCTGTTCGACCGCCATATACGCGTTGGCCAGCGTCTGCGCCTCGACTCCCTGCGTCGCGTCCACGACGAGAATCGCGCCCTCGCAGGACGCCAGCGAACGGGACACTTCATACCCGAAGTCGACATGGCCGGGGGTATCTATCAGATTGAGGACATACGAACGGCCGTCTTTGGCCGTGTAGTCCATCCGGACCGGAACGAGCTTGATCGTTATGCCCCGTTCCCGTTCGAGATCCATAGAATCGAGGACCTGGTTTTTCATTCCGCGCTTGTCGATCGTTCCCGTCCGTTCGAGAAGACGATCGGCGAGCGTCGATTTTCCGTGATCGATATGGGCGATGATGCAGAAATTCCGAATGCTTGTTCTTTCCATACTTTTCAAAGCCTCCCGCGGAAGATGCCTTCCTTTTCGGCATCATCTCTCCATCTCTGTTTTATGCAGAGAGTTCATATCATGGAGACGCATCTTTGTAAAGGAAAACGAGGCGCAAAAAAACTTGACTTTCCGAGTGGTTTTCAAGATAATGTTCGCATTATCCCCCAACGGAGGTGTTCTCTTATGGAACAAAGAGAACTTGCGTACGAAGGAAAGGCCAAGAAGATGTTCGCAACGGACGATCCCGCCACGATGCTGGTCGAATACAAAAATTCCCTCACCGCGTTCAACGCACAGAAAAAAGATTCCCTCGAAGGAAAAGGCGAGCTGAACAACAGGATTTCCGCCCGGCTGTTTACGTTTTTGGCGGAAGAAGGCATCCCGAACCATTTTATAAAGATTCTTGACGATACGCATCAGTTGGTTCGCAGAGTCCGGATCCTTCCGGTCGAGGTCGTTGTCCGAAACATCACGACGGGGACCCTCTGCAAACGGCTCGGGGTTCCGGAAGGCGTGACGCTTGAACGCCCTCTGGTCGAATTCTACCTGAAAGACGACGAACTCGGCGATCCGCTGATCACCGAGGACCACGCCACGCTTTTCGGTTGGGCGAACGAAGAACAGATCGCAAAGATCAAACACATCGCGACGTCCGTCAACGCGATTCTGGGACGTTTCTTCGACAAAAAGGGAATCATCCTCGTGGACTTCAAGCTCGAGTTCGGCATCGACTCCGCGGGAGATCTTCTTCTCGCAGACGAAATATCGCCGGATACCTGCCGGTTCTGGGACAAGGAGACCAAAAAGAAACTCGATAAGGATCGTTTCAGAAAAGACCTCGGCGACGTTCTGGGAGCCTATCGGGAAATCTGGTCCCGAATTTCGGGGGAGGGAATCTGAGTCATGATACATCATGTCACGGTTCTCGTCTTTCTCAAGGAGGGAGTCCTCGACACGCAGGGCAAGGCCGTCCTTTCCGTCCTGCTCCATGCGGGGCATTCCGACGTCCGGGACGTCCGGATCGGAAAGTACATACAGCTCCAGATCGAGTCTCCGACCCGGGAGGAGGCTCTGAAACAGGCGAACGCCATGTGCGAAGACCTTCTCGTCAACAGCATCATCGAAGAGTACACGGTCAAACTCCGCGGAGAGGAAGACGCCTGATGCAAGCATCCATTATCGTCTTTCCCGGAAGCAACTGCGACCGGGATGTCGGACATGGCCTCCGGTCCGCTTTGGGAACGGAAGCGGATTTCGTCTGGCATACGCAAACGGAGCTTCCGCCGGGAACGGATCTTGTCGTCCTCCCCGGCGGCTTTTCGTATGGGGACTATCTCCGCTGCGGAGCCATGGCGGCCCGTTCTCCAATCATGGGAGCGGTGTCACGGCATGCGGCGTCCGGAGGCCTGGTTCTTGGAATCTGCAACGGGTTTCAGGTCCTGACGGAATCACGGCTTCTCCCGGGCGCATTGCTTGCGAACCGCACGCTTCGGTTCATCTGCCGTCCCTGCACCATCCGCGTCGAGCGTACGGATACCCCGTTCACGCGGACTTTTCGGGAAAAGCAGATCCTTCATTTTCCGATCGCCCACTATGAAGGACTCTATTTCCTGCCCGGGAACGAACTTCTCGCTCTCGAAAAACGGCGACAGGTCGTATTCCGATACGCCTCGACCGACGGCGTTGCGGACGATTCGTCCAATCCGAACGGAGCGCTGAACAACATCGCGGGGATCGTCAACGAACGGGGAAACGTCCTCGGATTGATGCCGCATCCGGAACGCGCCCGGGACATGCTCTTGGGAGACGCATCCGGCGCGCATGCCGACGGAACGGACTTCTGGAAAGGGATACGCGACTGGGCGGACGGGAGGTTGGGACAATGATCGACTACAAACAGGCCGGGATGCGCCGGTCGGAATACGAGACAACCGTCCGGGCGCTCGGACGCGAGCCGAACGAAACGGAACTGCGGATTCTGGGGGTTATGTGGTCGGAGCACTGCAGCTACAAATCCACGAAACCGCTTCTCCGAACCCTTCCCAACAAGGGAGAGCGCGTATGGGCCGGTCCGGGAGAGAACGCGGGGATCGTGGACATCGGCAACGGGTACGGAGCGGCCTTCAAGGCGGAGAGTCATAACCATCCCTCCGCAGTCGCCCCCTATCAAGGAGCGGCGACCGGAGTCGGCGGCATCATCCGCGACATCATCGCCCTCGGGGCGCGCCCGATCGCCTCGATGGACGGATTGTTTTTCGGGGATCCGTCACATCCCAGAACCCAATCCCTCTCATCGGGAATCGTAAGCGGCGTCGCAGGCTACGGAAACGCCGTCGGCGTCCCGACGGTGGGAGGCAAAACGCTCTACGATCCCTCCTATTCGGAGAACCCGCTTCTCAACGCGCTCTGCCTCGGCATCGTCCGCAGGGAAGATGTCATAAGCTCCAAAACGGCGCAGCCGGGACAGCTCGTCGTGATACTCGGATCGAAGACCGGCCGGGACGGCATCGCCGGCGCCGCGTTCGCGTCCGTGGAACTCTCCGAGGACTCCAAGGCGAGCAGGCCTTCCATCCAGATCGGCGATCCCTTCATCGAAAAGCTCCTGACGGAAGCGTGCCTCGAATTGCGGGACAAGGGGCTGATCGTCTGCATGCAGGACATGGGGGCGGCCGGAATAACCTCCTCCAGCAGCGAGATCGCGGCGAAGAGCGGCGTGGGGATGCGGATCGATTTCGACAAGGTTCCGCTCCGCGCGGAGGGAATGCAGCCCTGGGAGATCGCGCTCTCGGAATCCCAGGAACGGATGCTCCTCATCGTGCAGCCCGAAGATTACGAAAAAATGGCGGCCATTGCGGAACGATGGGGGCTCGACTGCGCCATCATCGGGGAAGTCACGGAAGGCGACCGGTACGTCATCAACTGGTTCGGCGAAGAGATCGTGTCGCTTCCCGCGTCGCTGATCGTCGACGATTGTCCCGAAGCATCGTGGGCGTCACGCTCCCCCGACTACGAATCCGCATGGACGCCGCGGGAACCGTCGCGGTCGCGCGACTCGTCCGATATGCGCGACACGCTGCTGCGGCTGCTGCGTTCCCCTTCTCTCGCGGACAAGAGCTGGATCTATGATCAGTACGACTCGATGGTGCAGACGAATACGATTGTAGGACCCGGAGCGCCCGTCAGCCTTCTCCGGATTCGAGAAAACGGGAACATGATCGCGATTGCGCTTGAATCCGATCCGTGGAAGTGCTCGCTCGATCCCTTCCGGGGCGGGGCGGAATCGTTCGCCGCAGGCGTTCGCGCGGTGGCGGCGGCGGGAGCGGTCGCAATCGGCGCGACGGACTGTCTCAATTTCCCGTCTCCGGAAAAACCCGAACAATTCTTCGAGCTTTCGGAGGTCGTCCGGGGCATCGCCGCCTGTGGAACGGAGCTTCAATGTCCCGTCGTATCGGGGAATGTCAGCCTGTATAACGAAAGCGCTTCCGGTCGTATCCTTCCCACGCCCGTCATCGGGGTCGTCGGACTGATCGAAGCGCCGCTTTCATGGATTCCGTCCGGAAACTGGAAACCGGGTGATCGTCTGTATCTTGTCGGAAAACGCGAGAGTTCCCTTGCGGGGAGTCATTACCAGAACGTCATCGACGGAAAGGTTTCCGGCAGGCCGATGCCCTTCGACCCGGAAATGGAACGGTCTTTCGGCAAGCTGGCGCACGTCACGGCGCGAAAAAAGCTCGCGCAAAGCGCCCGCGTGCTCGCCGGAGGAGGCCTGGCCGTCGCGCTCGCAAAGGAAGCACTCGCGAGCGGAATGGGCGCATCGCTGGAAATCGATCCCTCCACAAATGATGATGTCGCCCTTTTCGGCGAAGGAGGGCCGCGGGCATGCTACGCGGTTTCCGAACAGGACGTCGCCGCGTTTGAAGAAACCTGGCGCGGATTCCCGTGTTCGTACATCGGAGCCGCGGGCGGCGAATCGCTTCGCTTCGGCAGCGTATCGCTCCCACTAGACGAATTGCGCGACGCCCATTCTTCCGTACCCGAAAATAACGGGAGAAGAGACTGATATGTGCGGTGTATTCGGCGCATACTCGCCCAAAGGGAACGCCGTCCTGGAAGAAGTGTACCTCGGCCTGTACGCGCTGCAGCATCGCGGACAGGAATCGACCGGGATCGCGTGGCTCGGCGAAAACGGGCGCATCGCATCGATTCGGGGAAACGGTCTGGTCCACGCAGCCCTTGACCAGGGAGAACTGGCGCTGCTTCCTGCGAGCTGCGCCATCGGACATGTCCGGTATTCCACGTCCGGCGGATCGGATCTCGGAAACGCGCAGCCGCTTATTTCGACGACGTCCCGGGGCTCCGTCGCCGTAGCGCATAACGGCAACCTGACCAACGCCGAAGGACTGAAAACGCTCCTCGAAAGCCGGGGCGCGATCTTTCAGTCAACGACCGACACCGAGGTCATTCTCCACCTGGTCGCCCATCAGCCGCACAAACGTCCGATCGACGCGCTTGTCGATTCCCTGACGCGCCTGGTCGGGGCGTATTCGCTCACGCTCATCATCGACGGACGGCTCGTCGCGGTCCGGGACCCGTGGGGATTCCGGCCGTTGGTTCTCGGCAGGAGGGAGGACGTCTGGTACGTCTCCTCCGAATCTTGCGCCCTCGACCTCGTCGGGGCCACCACTATCCGGGATATCGAGCCGGGTGAAGTCGTCGTCCTGGGACCGGAAGGCCCCCGTTCGCTCCGGATTCCGCTCGATGCGAAAACGCGGCGTCTCTGTTCCTTTGAATTCGTCTATTTCGCTCGTCCCGACAGCGTCATCGAAGGGAAATCGGTCTATGAAGTCCGGAAGGAGCTTGGACGGCGTCTCGCCCGGAGAGGCCCCTGCACCGGCGCCGACTTCGTCTCCGGCATGCCCGACAGCGGCACGATCGCCGCGATGGGGTACGCGCAGGAAAGCAATCTCTCGCACGAGCTATCGGTCGTGCGGAACCGCTATGTCGGACGAACGTTCATCGAGCCGACGCAGCGCGTTCGCGAGCTCGGCGTCCGGATCAAGCTCAATCCCATAACGCGCGTCCTCTCGGGGAAATCCGTCGTGGTCGTTGACGATTCCATCGTTCGCGGAACAACGTGCCAGCGGATGATCGCCATGATCAAATCGGCCGGTGCATCCGCCGTTCACATGCGGGTCTCCTCTCCTCCGGTCCGTTTCCCCTGCTATTACGGGATCGATACGCCGACGCGCGTGGAACTCGCTGCCGCACGGATGAACATACAACAGCTCGGAAAGGAAGTCGGCGCCGATTCCCTCGAATACCTTTCGGAAGAGGATCTCGTGGAAGCGATCGGACTCGGAGAATCCGCCGTCTGTACCGCGTGTTTTTCCGGGAAGTATCTCGAAGAGGGAGGAGATGTACAGGATGTCACTCTATAAGGATGCGGGCGTCGATATCGAAGGCGGCGACCGCTGGGTCGACGTCATCAAGCGAATCGTCTCGTCAATGCCTTCGGACCCGAACTCGGTCGGAGGAATAGGCGGTTTCTCAGGGCTCTACCGAATCGACGGAGATCTGCTCCTCGCCGGGTGTTGCGATGGAGTCGGGACGAAACTCGAGGTCGCGAAGGCCTGCGGAGTGTTCCGCGGACTTGGCCAGGACCTCGTGGCGATGAACGTGAACGATCTGGTCACCTGCGGCGCGCGCCCGCTCTTCTTCCTCGACTACATCGCATGCGGAAGCCTCGACGTTCCGCTCATGTCCCAGGTGATGGAAGGAATCGCCGATGCGTGTTCACAGACGGGGTGCGCGCTTCTCGGCGGAGAAACCGCCGAGATGCCGGGCGTCTATCCGTCGGACGGCTTTGACCTGGCAGGGTTCGCGGTCGGTCTGGTCCGCGAATCCGACATCATCGACGGAAGCCGGATCGGGGCGGGAGATGTCCTCATCGGGCTGGCAAGCTCCGGAGTTCACAGCAACGGTTTCTCGCTGGTGCGAAAGGTCCTCTTCGAGGACAACGCGTTCGACATTTCGAAGCAATACGCGCCGCTTGACGAACCGCTCGGCGCCGCACTCATCCGCCCCACGCGTCTCTACGTCCGCCAGGCTCTCTCTCTCGCCGGAACCGGCCTCGTCAAGGGCATGGCGCATATCACCGGCGGTGGGCTGTACGGCAACATCATTCGCATCATTCCGAAGGGGCTTGGAATACGCATCGACTATTCCTCGTGGACGCGTCCGGGCGTTTTCGATCTCATATCGCAGTCAGGGGTTGACGAAGAGGAGATGCGAAAGGTGTTCAATATCGGCATCGGCTTCTGCCTTGTCGCCGGCGCACGCGACGCGGACGAAATTCTCCGCCGCTGCACCGAGATGAACGAAACGGCCGCCATTATCGGGACAGTCACCGCATGACGAACCGAATCGCGATTCTGATCTCCGGAAACGGAACCAACATGGAAGCGATCTTCGACCGCATCGCCTCCGGGAATCTGGATGCAACCGTCGCATTCGTCGCATCGGACAATGACGCCGCAGTGGGACTCCGTAAGGCTGCGGCTCGTTCCGTCACCGTCTTTTCCCTGCCGTACGAACTTCGGGGGAAAAGGGAAGCGGAGCGAGTGCTGGCATCCCTGTGCCGCGAGCGGAACGTCGAATGGATCGTCCTCGCGGGGTTCATGCGCATTCTCTCCGCCGAGTTCATATCCGGTTTCGAGAACCGAATCGTGAACATCCACCCCGCGCTCCTTCCGGCCTTTTCCGGCGCCCATGCCGTCAGGGACGCGTGGGACCGGGGCGTCCGCCTCACCGGGGTGACGGTGCATCTCGTCGATTCGGGCGTTGATACCGGACCGATTCTCTCGCAGCGCGCCGTATCGGTCCTGGATGAAGACACGATCGAAACGCTGGAAGAGCGCATTCACGCCACGGAACACATTCAGTACTGGGAAACGCTGCGGGATCTCTTCTCCGGGAGACTGGAGCCGATCAAGCG
>CALMZW010000065.1 GCA_937870605.1 uncultured Synergistaceae bacterium | reverse complement strand
TTGCGGCGGCGTTGAAATGAGGAGTTGCTGTCATGATGGCTGCGAGGCAACGTGTGCGCCCCGAAGATGGAGACGCCGGCGGTATGCCGGGATCCCCGAGAGCCGGAGATCTGCCGGAACGATCGATGGTCCCCGAAGACCACCGGTGGCGACTGGAGGACATCTTCGCCTCGGAGGCGGAATGGGAAAGCGCGTTCGCCGAAGTCTCCGATGCGCTGAAAGAAGCGGACGCGTACAGGGGGACCGTCTTCGCTTCCGCGGGGCGCCTCGCCGGATTTCTGGCGTTCCGGGAGCGCGTCGAGATCCTGGCCGGAAAGGTGTACGTCCATGCGGTCATGGGAAGCCACGAGGACTCGTCGCTCTCCTCGCGCCAGGCGATGGCTGACCGCGCGACGGCTCTGATCGTCCGGTGCGGAACGGCTTTCGCCTTTTTCGTCCCGGAGGCGATGGATGCGGGCGAGGCGCGCATCGAGGCGCTTCTCGGCGAATCGCCGGACCTGAAAGCGTACCGGTTCTTCTTCGAAAGCATCCTCAGGATGAAGGCGCACACGCTCACGACGGCCGAAGAGGAGATCCTCGCCCGGTCCGGAGAAGTGGCGCGCGCGCCGGAAAACATCTTTTCCCTCTTCTCCGGCGCCGACATGCGCTTTCCGGACATAACGGACGAACTCGGGGAGGCGGTCGAACTGACCGAGGAGCGCTACTACCGCTTCAGTCGCTCCCCCGACCGGAGGGTGCGGCGGGAGGCGTTCGAGGGAATCCACGGAACGTACGGAACCTGGCGGAACGCGCTTGGCGCCATGTACTCCGGAAGCGTCAAGGGAGACTTGTTCTACGCCACATGCAGACGGTATTCGTCCGCGCTCGAGGCATCGCTGTACGGGGACAACATCCCGACCGCCGTGTACGACACGGTGATCGACACGGTGACGAAGAATCTCGCGCCGCTTCATGAATACATGGAACTTCGAAAGAAGGTTCTCGGAGTCCCGGAACTCCACATGTACGATATCGCCGCGCCGCTCGTGAAGGAACCGAAGGAGGACATTCCCTACGACCGCGCGGTCGAAACGGTGACGGCCGGCCTCCGCGTTCTCGGAGACGAGTACGTTTCGGTACTGAAGAACGGATTTTCCTCGCGATGGATCGACATCTACGAAAACAAGGGGAAGCGGAAGGGCGCCTACTCGTGGGGGAGCTACGGAACGCATCCGTATGTCCTGCTGAACTACAACGGCACGCTGCGGGACGTGTTCACCATCGCGCACGAGATGGGGCACGCGCTGCACTCGTGGTTCTCGCACGGAGCGCAGCCGTGGGTGTACGGAGACTACACGATCTTTCTCGCGGAGGTCGCCTCGACGACGAACGAGGCGCTTCTTTCGGAGCACCTGCTTTCGTCGAGCACGGACCGCGTCCGGACGCTGTCGCTTCTGAACCACGATCTCGAGCAGACGCGGACGACGCTCTACCGCCAGACGATGTTCGCGGATTTCGAACGGACGACGCACGCGATGGCGGAACGCGGGGAGGCGCTGACGCCGGATGTCCTCTGCGAAATCTGGAAGGGGCTGAACGCGGCGTATTACGGCCCGCTCATGACGGTCGACGAGGCGGTCGCGATGGAGTGGGCGCGAATCCCGCACTTCTACAGCGCTTTTTACGTCTACAAGTACGTCACGGGATTTGCGGCGTCCGTGTCGCTTTCCCGGCAGCTTCTCGAACAGGGGGACGAGGCGCGGAAACGCTACCTGCGTTTCCTTTCGCGAGGCGGTTCCGCATACTCCCTGGAGATTCTGCGCGACGCCGGCGTGGACATGACGACGCCTCGCCCGATCGAGGACGCCGTAGCGGCCTTCAGCCGAAAACTGGCGCTTTTCAGGAAGCTGCTGGAAGAGGAGCGGTGATGACGGCTCCGGCGGAAGACGCGTCTTCCGCCGGAGTTTTTTTTCCTCAGTCGCGCAAAGAGCGGGCTTCTTCAGTTCCGTCCGGATCCGCGTCATCCGCCCCGACGGGGCGGGTGACGTCCGCGAAAAATTCCGCCGCGATCCGGTCGAGAATTCGCACCATCTCCCATCCCGCGTAGGAAAGGCCCCCGACTGTGGAGTAGACGGCCTGAATCTCCCACAGGAAGGGGGGCATTCCCTCCGTTGCGACGCGCTTGAGGCGTCCGGCGCGAAGATCGTCCCGTGCCCGGGATTCGGGAAGAAGGGCCGAACCGACGCCTTGGAGCGCAAGGATTCTCGCCGCGTCGATGTCGTTCACCGTCAGGGGCTCGGGGCTTTTCGGACCCGAGTGGAGAAAAAGCGCGTTTGCGACGGATGCGAGCGGGCAATCGGCGGAATAGCGTATGAGCGGAAGTTCCGGCGTTCCGTCTCCGGAGACGAGAAGGACCGGATCGATGCCGAGGACGCGTTGCGTCAGGCGCGACTCGGGCGCGTCGTTGAGATTCTTGCCGAGAAGGGCCAGCTCCGCCGCTCCGTCCGTGATCGCAGCGAGCGTGTCGCGGGCGTTTCCGGCCGCGAGCGAGAGCGAGATGTGCGGGAACTGCGCCCGGAAGAGCCGGAAGGCTTCAGGAACAAGGGCGTTCATTGCGTGCGGCGTCGTCGCTATGGCGAGTTTTCCGTATTTGAGCATCTGCATTTCCCTGAAACGCAGCGGAATGTCGTCTGCCTTGCGAAGAAGATCCGACGCAAGGACGTGCAACGCCCTGCCTTCGGGAGTGAGCGCAATCGTCCGTCCCTTCCGTTCGAACAGACGGACATCGTACTCTCTTTCCAGCGCGGCGATATTCTGGCTCACGGAGGGTTGTGACAGAAACAGCCGCTCCGCCGCGCGGCGGAACGATCCCTCCTCGACGATGGTCCGGAACACGCGGAGCCGTTCGAGATTCACGAAGCCTCCCCCCGCTTCCCGATATAAGCAAATGTGATCGGATTCATCACGATATCGTTATTGATAATAATCATAGATGAGGTATGCTCCTTTGTACAGGATAACATTCGCCGATTCTGCATCCCCGGACGGGAGGAGCCGCATGCTGGACGGAAAACGCACGTCGGATCTCGTCGCCCTATGTCAGGAGTTTGTCCGGAGGCCCAGCGTTTCGGGGCGCGAAGCGGACGTCGCGCGATGTGTCGCCGAGTCCATGCGCTCCCTCGGCTATGACGGGGTTTCCATCGATTCCTGCGGGAATGTGCTTGGGCGGATTCGTTTCTCCGCTCCCGGCGGACGTCTTCTCATGGAGGCGCAGATGGATCACGTCGAAACAGGAGATCCCGCGTCATGGAGCCGCTATCCGTACGGCGCCTTCATCGACGGCGGAAGGGTCTACGGCCGGGGCGCGGCGGACCAGAAGGGGAGCCTCGCCGCGATGATCCTTGCGGGCGCGTTTCTGAAGCAGGATCTCGGTGCGGCGCTTTCCGGAGAGCTCTTTGTCGCCGCTACGGTACAGCAGGAACGATTCGAGGGATTTTCCTCGAGAGCCGTGGGAGAGGCCGTCCGGCCGGACCGGGTCATCCTCGGCGAAGCCACGGATCTGCAGATAGCCCGGGGGCAACGCGGGCGGGCGGAGATCGTCGTGGAAACCCACGGCGTCATGGCGCATTCCGCACACCCGGAATATGGCGTCAACGCGGCGAACAAAATGGTCAAACTCATCTCCGCGCTCAAGGAGCGCTTTCGTCCCCCGACGGATCCCTTTCTCGGCAAGGGCATTCTCGTCCTCACCAGCCTCTGTTCTTCCCCGATCCCCGGGGCCGGGGCGATTCCCGACCGATGCACCGCGACATTCGACCGCAGGCTCCTTCTCGGCGAAACCAGGGACGCCGTCGTCGGGCAAATCCGTGACATCGTCGACTGGCTTGGTTTGAAGGACTCCGGACTGAAAGCCGACGTCCATATTTCGAAGGGAGAGGAACGCTGCTATACTGGGTCGTTCCTTGCGGGGGAACATTTCGCTCCTGCGTGGGTTCTGTCGCCCGGAGACGAGTTTCTGGAGCGTGCCCGGGCCGGTTTGGAGCGAGTCGGCCTGCCCGTTCGGGTCTGCGTCCGACCCGGCTTCGGAACGAACGGCTGTCACTACGCCGGGTCGCTCGGCCTGCCGGCGATTCTCTTCGGTCCGAGCCGGCAGGATCGCGTTCACGGGGTCGACGAATTCATCGAAATCGACGAACTGATTTCCGCGTGCAGAGGCTACTACGGCATCGCCGCCTCGGCGCTCGACAATTGATCCGGATGACGGACGGGAGGTCATTCCTGTGACGAAACCCATGAAACTGCAATGTGTGCTATGCGGGCGAGAGTACGAGCCCGGCGCCGTGCGGTACACCTGCCCCTCCTGCGGCCTCGACGGGACGCTGGATGTTCTGTACGACTATGACGAAATCCGGACGCGTCTGAACCGGAAGTCGCTTGCCTGCGATCCCGATCGTTCCCTCTGGCGCTACAGGGCGGTCCTTCCCGTCGAGGACGATGCCCATATCCCGTCGCTCTCCGTCGGATGGACCCCGCTTTACGATTCGGCGAAACTGAGAGAAACCTATGGCGTCCGCAAGATCTTCGTCAAGGACGACGGACGGAACCCGACGGCGTCGCTCAAGGATCGCGCGAGCGCCGTGGGTGTCGCCAAGGCGCTCGACGCCGGGCAGACAATCGTCTCCTGCGCGTCGACCGGAAACGCGGCGAGTTCGCTTTCGGGGTTCGCCGCCGTCTCGGGGCTGCAGAGCGTCATCTTCGTCCCCCAGACGGCGCCCGCCGCGAAGGTCACGCAGCTTCTCGTCTACGGCGCTGCGGTTGTCCTCGTGCGGGGCGATTACAGCGACGCCTTTCTGCTAGCGACGGCCGCGATCGATGCGTACGGCTGGTACAACAGAAACTGTGCGATCAACCCCTACCTCGTCGAGGGAAAGAAGACCTGCGCGATGGAGATTGCGGAGCAACTGGATTTCGAGGTCCCCGACAGGGTGTTCATTTCCGTGGGAGACGGCTGCTGCATCGGCGGCATCTACAAGGGGTTTCTGGATCTCCTCCGGCTCGGCCTCATCGATCGGATGCCGAAAATCACCGGCGTGCAGGCCGAAGGAGCCTGTCCCATTCACGATGCGTTTCTTTCGGGTTCGGAGCGGGTGACCTTCGGACCCGCGGACACGATCGCCGACAGCATTTCGGTCGGCGCTCCGAGAAACTGGGCGAAAGCCCTGCGGGCGGTCCGAAAATCCGGAGGAGCGACGGTGACGGTGAGCGATGCGGAGATTCTTTCCGCCATTCCGGAACTTGCGCGTTCCGCCGGCGTATTCGGAGAACCGGCCGGCGTGGCGGCGTTCGCGGGATTCCGCAAAATGGCGATGCAGGGCATGGTGTCCCCGGACGAAACCGTGGCTCTCGTGGTCACGGGAAACGGGCTCAAGGACATACCGAGCGCGCAAAAGGCTGTCGGATCGCCGCTGGTGGCGGATCCGGACATAGATGATTTCAGGAAGAAAGCGAAAGGAGTGTTGTTGAATGTTTGGTAAGGCATCGGAACTTCTGAGGAGTACGGATCCGGAAATTTTTGAGGTTATCGGACGGGAGAAAAAGAGACAGCAGGAGGGAATCGAACTCATCGCTTCCGAGAATTTCGTGTCGCCGGCGGTACTGGCCGCCGCGGGATCCGTCCTCACGAACAAATACGCGGAGGGCTACCCCGCCCACCGGTACTACGGCGGCTGCCACGTCGTCGACGAAGCGGAGAATCTGGCCCGGGACCGGGCGAAGGAACTCTTCCACTGCGACCACGTGAACGTCCAGCCCCATTCGGGCTCGCAGGCCAACATGGCGGTGTTCTTCACCGTCCTCAAGCCCGGCGATACGATCCTGGCGATGAACCTTGCCCACGGCGGCCATCTGACGCACGGATCGCCCGTGAACTTCTCCGGCAAACTGTACAACATCGTCCCGTACGGCGTGAGCCGCGAGACGGAGACCATCGACTTCGCGGAAGTCGAGCGGCTTGCGAAGGAGCAGAAACCGAAGCTCATCGTGATCGGCGCTTCGGCCTATCCGCGCGAGATCGATGCGGAACGCTTCCGGGCCATTGCGGACAAGACCGGCGCGATGCTGATGTTCGATATCGCCCACATCGCCGGACTGATTGCGGCCGGACAGCACAAGGATCCGGTCCCGTTCTGCGACTTCGTAACGACGACGACGCACAAGACCCTTCGCGGTCCGAGGGGCGGAATGATCATGTGCAAGGCCGCCTATGCAAAGGATCTCGACAAGTCGATCTTCCCCGGAATGCAGGGCGGGCCGCTGATGCACATCATCGCAGCGAAGGCCGTCGCTTTCAGGGAGGCGCTTCGTCCCGAATTCAAGGAGTACCAGAAGCAGATCGTCCTGAACGCGAAAGCGCTTGCGGACGCGCTGCTCTCGCGCGATTTCCATCTCGTCTCGGGCGGAACGGACAACCACCTCATCCTGATCAACCTGACGAGCAGGGGCGTGACCGGCAAGGCCGCGGAGGCGGCCCTCGACAAGGCCGGCGTGACCGTGAACAAGAACGCCGTGCCGTTCGACACGCAGAGCCCGATGGTGACGAGCGGCATCCGGATCGGAACACCGGCCGTGACGACACGCGGCCTTCGCGAAGGCGACATGAAGACGCTGGCTTCGTGGATCGACCGCACCATCCGGAACATCGACGACGAGGCGGCGCTCGCGACGATTCGCGCGGAGGTTCTGGAGTTGTGCTCCAGGCATCCGCTCTACGCGGATCTCTAGGAGACCTCCGATGATTGACCTGTCCGTCAACGAGGAAAAACTCGAACGAGCGGTCAAGAGCGCACGCGAACGGAACGTCGTTATCCCGACGTTCCGTCAGATGAAGGATCCGGCGGCCCATACGCCCGAGGTCATCAGGCAGAGACTTCGCAACGTCGGACTCTGGGACGTGGACTCCGCGAACCTCTTCCGGATCACGTGGAAGAACGAGCCCGTCAGAAAGGGCGGCCTGTACGGAGGGGTGAACCATATCGAAATTCCTTCGTGCATCTCGGGCGTGGACGCGCGCATCGTCGCGCTCGTCGGCAAATGGTTTCCGACGGGCGCGCACAAGGTGGGCGCCAGCTTCGCCTGCCTCGCGCCGCGACTCGTGACGGGACAGTTCGATCCCACGACGCAGAAAGCCGTCTGGCCCTCGACGGGGAACTACTGTCGGGGAGGCGCGTACAACGCACAGCTCCTGGGCTGCGATTCGATCGCCATCCTCCCGGAGGGCATGAGCCGGGAACGCTTCGAGTGGCTCCGGACCGTCGCCGGAGAAATCATCGCGACGCCCGGGACGGAGAGCAACGTCAAGGAAATCTACGACAAGGTCTGGGAGTTGCGGAAAACCAGGGATAACATCGTCGTGTTCAACCAGTTCGACGAATTCGGCAACCATCTCTGGCACTACGATGTCACCGGGCGCGCGATGGAGGAGGTCCTCCGGGCCGTCATGGGGCCGAAGGACCGGTACGCCGGCGTCGTGGTCACGTCGGGCTCGGCGGGGACCACGGCATGCGGCGACTATCTCAAGGAGGTCTTCCCGGGAAGCGTCCTCGGAGTCGGTGAGGCGCTGCAATGCCCGACGCTCCTGTGGAACGGGTTCGGCGCGCACCGGATCGAGGGCATCGGAGACAAACACATCCCCTGGATCCACAACGTCCGGAACACGGATCTTCTCATCGACGTCGACGACGCCGCGTCGATGGCCATGGTCCGCATATTCAACGATCCGGCCGGAATCAGGTATCTCCGGGCGGCGGGAGTCGATGATTCGTTTATTGAAAACCTCCCCCTGATCGGAATATCCGGAGCCGCGAACATCATGATGGCTGTCAAGATGGCGAAGTATTACGAACTCACGGGCCGGGACATCATCCTGACGGTTCTCACGGACTCGATGGAGATGTACGGATCCCGCGTCCTCGAAATGGATGCGGAGTCCGGAACCTACACGGAGACGCAGGCCGCCGTGGATCATGGCCGGTACGTTCTCGGAGCCGGGACCGACTGCATGCTCGAGATGAACTATCAGGACAAGAAACGCGTGCACAACCTCAAGTACTACACGTGGGTCGAACAGCAGGGAAAGACATCGGAGGAGCTCAACGCCCAGTGGTACGACCATGAGGAGTACTGGGGATCGATCCACCGGATGGCGGATGTCATCGATGAACGCATCGACGCGTTCAACGCGATGACAGGTCTGCTGAAGTAGTCCGGAGCGAAACGGGATGGGGGCGTCCGTGCGGACGCCGGAGCGCGAACCAGGAGACGGGAAGCGGAACGAGTCGGAAGGAGGCAGGAAAGAATGAAACGGATACTGTCCGGAATTGTGGTCATGCTGTTGGTTGTCTCTGTCGGTACGGCGTTTGCTGCTCCGAAGGTCATCAAGCTCGCGCACCTGAACGCGCAACAGCCCTTCGAGGTTGCGACCGGAGCCATGGCTGCGGTCTTCAAGAGCGCCGTGGAGGCCGAAAGCAACGGGGCGCTGACGGTCGAGATCTTCCCTGCCGGTCAGCTTGGAAACGAACGCGAGACCATGGAACAGGTCAAGGTCGGCGTCGTCCAGAGCTACATCGCCTCCGCGGGGGGCATGGCGGCGTTCTATCCGCTCTACAGCGTTCTCGACATCCCGTTCGCCATTCCAAATTACGACGTGGCGTGGAAGGTCTTCGACGGCCCGTTCGGCGCGCACCTCGCCGCTGAGATCGAGAAAGCGGCCGGATTCCGGGTTCTCGGGTACGGAGAGGCCGGAGGCTTCTTCCAGCTCAGCAACAGCAAGCATCCGATCAAGGCAGTGGCGGATCTCAAGGGGCTCAAGATGCGGACCATGACGCTCCCCTCCCATCAGCACCTCATGAAGGTCTACGGAGCGGCGGCGACTCCGGTCGCGTGGGCGGAGGTCTACACGTCCCTGCAGACGGGCGTCGTCGACGGGCAGCATAACCCGATTCCGATCGTCCTCACTGGGCGGCTTCACGAGGTTCAGAAGTACCTGACGATAACGAACCATCTCTACAGCACCTACTGCTGGGTCATGAACAAGGACTTCTACAACGGGCTGACGGCGGAGGAAAAGCATGTCGTCGATACGGCCTCCGTAGCGGCGATCGTCGCCGGACGCGGCCTGAACAGAATCATTGAGTCGTCCGAAAAGGGACTTCCGACGCTTGCGAAGGCCGGAATGCAGGTGAACACGCCGACTCCCGAAGCGATGAAGGAATTCCGGGATGTCGGACGAAAGGGCGCAATGGAATTCATCAAGGATACCTACAAGGAAGAAGGCGTCAAACTCGCGGAGATGTACCTCAAGGCGATCGACGACGCGTCGAAACCCGCCAGATAGATAGGCGGAAGAAGGAGTACCGGCGGGAAAGGTGATGACAATGGAACAGAAGGGAACACGGGGCGGCGGGATCTTTTCCCTTGCGGCGAAAATCGGAGACGGGCTGGAGCGGATCATCGAGTACCCCGTGTTCCTGCTGTCCATCGTCATGACGGCCGTGGTGCTTCTCGGGGTCGTCTCGAGGTACATCGTGCGGTCGCCCCTCGGATGGACCGAGGAGCTCGCGAGGTATCTCATGATCTGGATGGCGCTGCTCTCCGTCGCCCTCTGCATCTGGCGGCATGAGCACGTGGGCGTGACGATGTTCGTGAAGAAGCTTCCGCGTCTCCCCGCGAAAATCCTCATATTCGCCTCAAACGGGCTTATCGTCTATTTCCTCTGGGTGCTGACGACCTACGGCTTCACAATGGCGGAGGGCGGCAAGGCCCAGCTCTCCACGGCCCTGCACACGAGCATGTACTGGTGGCTCCTTTCCGTTCCGGTCAGCGCCGCGCTCTGCCTTGTCATGCTTCTCTGCAAGATGACGCTCGATATCCGGCGCAGGGATCTCGACGAGATCCTGATGTCCGAGGAAGCCGTGGACACGGTCCGGCGAGAAGAGAAGCTCGACTTCTAGGAGGACGGAACATGACGGCGTTTATCACGGCGACATTCGC
>CALMZW010000064.1 GCA_937870605.1 uncultured Synergistaceae bacterium | reverse complement strand
TTGAGCTTTTTCCTTGTTCGGGATATCAATGCTCGTCTTCGGAATCATAGTGGAGTCGGCCCTCTCGATGGTGTATCCGGCCTTCTCGAGCCCTTCCCGAACCTGAAGGACGATTGCCGAATCGGTGGTCACTATGAAGCCGTTTCCGGATTTCTCTATGTCTTCCGCTCCGGAGTCGATGGCTGACATCATGAGTGTCTCTTCATCAAGTTTTTCTCCGACCACTTCGATGATTCCCTTTCTTTCGAACATCCATGCAACGCTTCCTGCTTCACCGAGGGCGCCGCCATTTCGAGTCAGCAGCGCGCGTATCTCGGAAGCGGTTCGGTTTTTATTGTCGGTCAGTATTTCGAGGAGGATGGCGACGCCATTCGGGCCATACGCTTCGTACGTGAATTCCTCGTAGGCGGCTCCTTCGATTTCGCCGGTTCCCCGCTTGATGCCCCTGATGATGTTGTCATTCGGAACGCTTGCCTGCTTCGCGCGGTCTATTGCTGCCTTGAGGCGGATGTTCATTCCGGGATCGCCGCCGCCTTCCTTTGCAGCGATGATGACCGCCTTAACCAGTTTCTGGAACAGATTCCCTCGTTTTGCGTCCTGTGACGCCTTTCTGTGCTTGATGTTCGCCCACTTCGAATGTCCGGACATCCGTCCTCACCTCGTATTCAGGATCAATCACGCATACCGGCGGCATGCGTTGCTTGTGTTTCGAGGAAGCACTCAGCAGCCTCTGTTACGAATTTCATGGATGCGGGCACACGAAATCCGGCAAAAAAACGATCCGGTTTCTCATACCTGACATCCAGTTTCGTTTCGTCTGTTCGTCCCGCCCGGAGAATGACTTTCGATCATGCATACCCTGAGAGACGCTTTCGCACGGCATAGCAAGGAACATCGACGGAACCCGGCTTTCGCAGGAGAAGCGCCGCTGTAACCGCAGAGTCGGCTCCCGAAAACCGCATCCTTCGCATCCGCTCTTCTGAGCTCCGATTGAATCCACGAAATGATCCGTTTTACGAGAAGCTCCGGATCGCGGAAAGCCGCACCCATGCGTTCTTCTCCCTTCTTTCAGCAGGAACATTCTAGCACACGCTCGCGTTCTTCCAACTCCGATCCCTCATGGTCGAGGAAATGTGGAAGAGCGGGAACTTTCCTGAGTATAATGGAGCGCAGACAATCCTGAACAGACGAGGTGGATCCGGTGGAAAAACTTGTACGATTCGGTGTTTCGATTCCGGAACAGATGTTGGCGTCTTTTGACGGAAGGATCGAACAATCAGGTTTTCCCAACCGTTCGGACGCGCTCCGGCGCCTTATCCGCCAATATATCAGCGCAGACCAGTGGGAAGAAGGAACAGGAAGAGTATATGGGTCAGTGACGCTGCTGTTCGATCACCACAGGCATGATACGTCCGAGGATTTGAACGAGTTACAGCATGATTTTCTGGATGTCATCCTGTGCACGACCCATGTCCATATCGATAATGACCACTGTCTGGAACTCATAGCGATCCACGGCGAGCCCGATCGGATCCGTAGTTTTTTGAACAGACTCACCGCATTGAAAGGCGTTTTCGCCATTCGACCGGTTATCACGACGGTCGTATAAGACTACAGGAGGGGCGAATCGCCCCTCCTGTAGTTCAGTGACAACAAGAACACCCGGAAGAACAGTTCCCGCTGCACCGCTTCTTGCCGATTGGCTCTCCTTCGAGAAGGATCAGCGTTTTTCCCCTGCATTCAGGACAGCGCAGTTCGTTGCTCTCCGGTGTCTGAAAGAATTCAAACCCGCATTCGGCGCATCGAAACTTTCTCGCATTTTTTTCCAAAACCCACCGCTCCTCCCGGTCGCTCCTACGATCCCAGCGTCGCGACCATGACGGCCTTTATGGTGTGCATACGATTTTCTGCTTCGTCGAAAACCTTGGACATCGGCGATTCGAATACGTCTTCCGTCACTTCCTGTCCTTTGACGGCAGGAAGACAGTGCAGGAAAATCGTCTCCGCCTTTCCCGTCGCTTTCATGAGCGCCGCGTTTATCTGATACGGACGAAGAAGCGATTCGCGTTCCGCCTTCTTCGATTCCTCTCCCATGGAAACCCATACGTCGGTGTACAGCGCATCGGCGCCTTTGACGGCATCTTCGGGATTCCGATAGACCTCCACACTGCCGCCCGTCTTTTTTGCCTCTTCACGGCACTCGTTCAGAAGTTCGGAAGCGGGCCAAAGACTCTCGGGCGTTCCCACGGAATAATGAAGGCCA
>CALMZW010000063.1 GCA_937870605.1 uncultured Synergistaceae bacterium | reverse complement strand
TCTGGCTCGGCCTGCTCCTGATCCTCTTCTTTTCGGTCCATCTCGGATGGTTTCCGGCCTCGGGATTCGATTCGTTCCGGGCGATGGTCCTTCCGGCAGTGACGCTCTCGACGCCGTCGCTCGCGGTCATTTCGCGGATGACTCGCTCGAGCATGCTCGAGGTCATCCGCCAGGATTACATCCGGACCGCCCGCGCCAAGGGACAGAAGGAATCCGTCGTCATCTGGCGGCACGCGCTCGGCAACGCGCTCATCCCGATCGTCACGATCGTCGGGCTCCAGTTCGGTGGTCTTCTCGAGGGAGCGGTGCTCACGGAATCGGTCTTTTCGGTTCCGGGGGTCGGCCGTCTCATGGTCGAGGCCATCAAGACGCGCGACTACCCGCTCGTGCAGGGGGGCGTGCTCTACATGGCCGTCGCGTTCAGCCTGATCAACCTTCTGGTCGACATCGTCTACGCCTATGTCGATCCCCGAATCAAGGCGCAGTATCAGGGGCGGTAGCGGCATGGCGAAGAAACGAAGCAACGCCCGGGAGATCCTCTCCCGATTCCGCAGGAATCGCCTCGCGCTCTTCGGGGCGGCGATCCTGATTTGCCTGTGCGTCCTCGCCGTGTTCGCGGATTTCATCGCGCCGTACAGCTACGAGGAACAAGATCTTCTCATCTCCCTCGAGCCCCCGTCGCGAGAACACCCGTTTGGTGCGGACGAATTCGGGCGCGACATCCTGAGCCGCGTCATCCACGGCGCCCGCGTATCGTTGCAGGTCGGATTCGTGGCGGTGGGGATCGGAATGATCTTCGGGGGACTTCTCGGCGCCGTGGCTGGGTTCTACGGCAAACGGACGGACAATGTCATCATGCGGACGATGGACATACTGCTTTCGATTCCGTCGACGCTGCTCGCGATCGCGATCGCGGCGTCCCTCGGTCCCGGTCTTTTCAATCTCATGGTGGCCGTTGGCATCGCGAGCGTTCCGCGGTACGCCAGGATAGTCCGGGGGTCGGTTTTATCGATCCGCAACCAGGAATTCATAGAGGCTGCGAAGGCGGTCGGATCGTCGGATGCGCGAATCATCGTCCGTCACGTGCTCCCGAACTGCATGGCGCCGGTCATCGTCCAAGCGACGCTCGGCGTAGCCTCCGCCATTCTGAACACGGCGGGGCTCTCGTTCATCGGGCTTGGCATCCAGCCGCCGATTCCGGAATGGGGGGCGATGCTGTCGAGCGGACGAACGTATATCCGCGACTTCCCGCATATCACGCTCTTTCCGGGACTCGCGATCATGATGACGATTCTTGCGCTCAATTTCGTCGGTGACGGTCTGCGCGACGCGCTGGACCCGAAGCTCAAGAGATAGCGCAGGATTCGTCGCCGGAAATGGAGGGATGAGCGATGCCGGAGCGGAAACAGGGACTGCCGAGAGCGTTACGGCTGCGGCAGGGAAGCGGGAGCGATGAAGCCTGCGGGCGAGATGAGGCTTCGGAATCGTACGGCGAGGTCGTCGCGTGGGAGGCGCTCGTCCCGATCGTGACGAACCCGTGCATCATCGGGGACGTGGCGATGTTCTCGTGCGTGGCGTTCGCCTTTCCGGCGGTCGTGATTCCGATCGCCGCGAACTTCCTGGGGTATGCGCCGACGCGTCCGGGGCTGTCGGCGTTTTTCGGGCTGCTCGGGATCATCATCGGGGCCTTCGACGCGGCCTATCTGCTCTTCTCGCTCTTCGGGCTGCGGAACCGCTTCGTCGCCCGATTCGTCCTGAACAACAAGGGGGTCTCGATGGAGAACGGGCGTCCCGAACGGGGATCGTCCCTCGGGCTGTCTTTCGGGCAGGCGCTCTCCGTACGGACGTTTCCGCTCCCTGCGGTCGCGGCGGGCGTGAAGGTCGCGTACAAGACATCCAAATGGCTCCCCTGGGATCGTTTCCGGAAGGCGGTCGTCCATGACGGGATCGGCGTCGTCTCCCTCTCGTCGGGACTGCTTCCGCTGATCCGGCTCTATTGCCCCGACGAGGCGACGTTTCGGAGGGCGGCCGCCTTTGCGGCCGACCGGATCGAACGGGCGCGAAAACGCGCGTGAGAGGGGCGCTCTCCGCGCCGCCGGGAACGCCTGGACGACAACGCCCCTTGCGCGTGGTTCGCGCAGGGGGCGTTGTCGTCTCGATCATATCGTGTCGCGGGACTCCTGTTTCGTTCGTTCCCCGGCGAATCAGGCGCCCGCGCCGACGCCCCGGAACATGAAGTACGCGGCTCCGGCCATGCACAGTCCCGCCCAGACGAAATCCATCGTTACGCGTTCTCGCATGTACAGGACGCTGAAGCCCGCGAAGACGCACATCGTGATGACTTCCTGCATGACCTTGAGCTGCCCGAGGGAAAAGAAGGAATTTCCGATGCGGTTTGCGGGAACCTGGAGGCAGTATTCGAGGAAGGCGACGCCCCAGCTCACGAGGATGGCGATGATGACCGGTTTGGAGCGCATGTCCTTCAGATGCCCGTACCACGCGTAGGTCATGAAGATATTCGAGAAAACGAGGAGCACGATCGGCAGAACCCGTTGCACAGCTATCACTCTCTTCCGGAAAAATACGATCCGGCGGACCGCGGGATCTTGTCCTGCGCGTTCGTTCGGATCGCGCAAAACCGTATGATATCAAAAAGGAACTCCCGGCAAAAGTCCCGGAATGATCTCCGCGGAAAGTCGCCGTTCATGTTTCGAGAGGGGAACATCGTCTTCTGTGTTCCGTTCTATAGAACGCATTGCCGTTCCGTGACGATTCTCCGAATTCTCTGCTACAATGCTGTTATACAAACCAACATGTCAGGGGAGGGGTCGTCGTGCGCGCCATCGAAGTGACCAAACCCGGGGAACTCAGGATCGTGGATCGGGAGCCGCCCCGGGAGCCGCAGGCCGGACACGTTGTCGTCGGTATTCGCGCGATGGGAATCTGCGGATCGGATATCCATATCCTTCACGGACAGAATCCTTTCGCCACGTATCCCCGGATTATCGGGCACGAAGCCGCCGGAGAGGTTCTCGCCGTCGCGTCCGACGTGACGGCCGTATCGCCGGGAGACCGGGTCGTCGTCGATCCCGTCATCTCCTGCGGCGAATGCCCCGCGTGCCGCATAGGCCGGCAGAACGTCTGCTCCCGGTTGCAGGTGCGGGGCGTCCATACGGACGGAATGGCGCGGGAACAACTGCTTCTTCCCGCTTCCTGCCTTCATGTCTTCCGGAAGGACCTTCCGTTCGAGACCGCCGTCCTGTGCGAGCCGTTCACGATCGCGGCGGAGACGCTCTGGCGCGGCCGCGTGACCGGCGCGGACACGCTGCTGCTCTTCGGCGCGGGGCCGATCGGGCAGGTGATCCTTCAGGGGGCGCGGCGCCTCGGAGCGAAGGTCCTCGTGACGGATGTCGTGCCGGAGCGTCTCGATCTCGCGAAGTGCATGGGGGCGTCGGACGCGTTCGATTCCTCGAAGGAGGGGCTTCGCGAGTGGGTGCGCTCCTCGACCGACGGGGTCGGCCCGTCGGTGACCGTCGACGCCGTCGGACGGGCGGATATTTTCGAACTGGCGGTCGAGATGGCCGCCCCGGCCGGACGGATCGTCGTTCTGGGCTTCGGCCCGGAGCCGTCGCGGATCGCCGAGAGGTCGATCACGGCCAGGGAGCTGGATATCCTGGGGTCCCGGCTGCACAACAACAAATTTCCGGAAGCGTTGGGCTGGATCGAACGCGGTGAGGTGAACCCGCGCGCCCTCGTATCGCACACCTTCCGGATGGAGGAAGTCGAAAAGGCGATCGATCTGATCGAGCACGCTCCCCGCGAGACGTGCAAGGTGATTCTGACGTTCTGATTTATTGCGAACGTCCTTCATGCGGCTATGTCCCCGCCCGAAGGGCGGGGTATTCGAAGGAGGGAACAGGATGAAGAAACTTGGTATCGTACTGCTTGTGCTTTCCGTTTTCGTTTCGTTCGCGTCCGCGGCGTTGGCGGCCGACAAGATCGTCCTCAAGTTCGGACATCTTGCCGATGAGAAGAACACCTGGCATCTCGGCGCCCTGAAGTTCAAGGAACTGGTCGAGAAGAATTCCGGCGGCCGTATCGAAGTCAAGATCTACCCGAACGAGCAGCTCGGCAAGGAAAAGGATCTCGTGACCTCCATCCAGACCGGAACGGCGGATATGGGAATCTTCGGCGAGACCCTGACCACGTTCGGCGCGGACAAGACCATCTTCATGGCGACCCCCTACCTGCTTCGGGACGCCGCGCATCTTCACAAGGTCGCCGGCGGCGAGATGGGCAAGGAGATCGAGGCCCAGGTGCTCGAAAAGGCGAAGCTCCGCGTGCTCGGCTACATGGAGCGCGGTCCCCGCGAACTGACGTCCAGCCGCGCCGTGAAGACCCCCGACGATCTGAAGGGCATGAAGATCCGCCTTCCGAACGTCCCGATCTTCCTCGCCGCGTGGGAAGCCCTCGGCGCGAAGCCGATCCCGATGGCGTTCTCCGAGGTGTTCACGAGCCTGCAGCAGGGAACCATCGAAGGACAGGAAAACCCCTACGCGCTGATCGCGAGCGCGCACTTCTACGAGGTCCAGAAGTTCCTCAACAAGACGTCCCACGTCCGCGGCTGGATCTATGTCTGTATCGGCGAGAAGCGTTTCGCGTCCCTGCCCGATGACCTCAAGAAGGTCGTCCTCGATGCGGGCAAGGAGATGCAGGCGTACGAGAACAAGCTCTTCCTCGAGGAAGAGGGCAAGCTGGAAAAGCTCCTGAAGGAAAAGATGACGTTCGTCGACGTCGATCAGGCGGCGTTCGCGAAGATCGCGAGCGAAGCGGTCCTGAAGAACCTGAGCGACAGCCAGAAAGAGATGTACAAGAAGATCCAGGCAGTGAAATAGCGGAACATGCGCCGCGGGCGCCGCGATACGGCGGCGCCCGCGGGCGGTGGGGTGGCGACGATGTCGCCGCCCGCCG
>CALMZW010000062.1 GCA_937870605.1 uncultured Synergistaceae bacterium | reverse complement strand
TCGGGAGCCTGACGATGTCTTGAACCGGATCGCTGTCTTGAGCCGGACCTTCCTCTGGCAGGTCGATACGAGTGGAATCTACACCTTCGTGAGCGACGCCGTGGAATCGATCCTCGGATATCGCCCGGAAGAACTCGTCGGCGCGGTCCATTTCTACGATCTGCACCCCGATGACGGGAGGGACGAATTCCGGGAGACGGCCTTCGGGGCCTTCTCCCGGAAAGAACCGTTTCGGAGCGTGCAGCGCGCGATAGCGGACGCGATGGCGATCTCCGCGACGCTCGCCGGGGTCGTGAAGGTGATCCGGAGGGAACTCGGCGAGCTGATGGACGCCCGAAACTTCCTCATCGCGGAGTACGACGATTCGACGAAAACGCTGTTCGCGCAGCCGTCCCTGAGCAGCGACGAGAAGGAGCTTCTGACACGTTGGTCCGGCGAGAAATCGCTGACGGGAATGGTCATCCGTAACCGACATGCGATGCGCTTTTCGAAAGAGGAGATCCGCTGGCTGGCGGACGAGGGCGCGATCGACCTCGTCGGAGCGCGCGCCGAAGCGTGGATCGGCGTCGCGCGGTCCCGGCGTTCGACGAGGTACATGCTTTTCCCTTCGAGGGCCGTCATCTGCTTCGTGTAATGCTTCAGCGAAGCCGCGACCTGCGCGATATGCCCCATGTGCATATCGGCGTCGAGCTTCTCGCTTTCGACGACGGAAAGGGACAGCGTGGTCAGGCGGATCCTGTTGATCTCGTCCCTTCGGTCCTTCGCCTCGAAAAAGCCCCGCTGCGCATCCGTTTGCGAGAAGAACTCCATCTTCTCCCGGTCGAACGAAACGCATACGGACTCCAGAACGTCCGTCGGAACCTTCCCGGGGACGACGCACACGAAATCGTCGCCGCCGACGTGTCCGAGACGCGCCCCCGCGGGCAGATCCGAAAGGGCGTCCCTGAGGATCCGCGCCGACAGCATGATCAGGCGATCCCCGTTCGTGAAGCCGTACGTGTCGTTATATTCCTTGAACCGGTCGAGGTCCGCGTAGATCAGCGAGAAGGGCTTCCCGCCGTCCCGGCTTTCCCGGATCCACGTTTCGATGTGCCGGTTTCCGGGCAGGCCGCTCAGCGGATTGCAGTTCAGCGCGCGCTCGATCTCCAGTTCCTCCGCGCGGGAGATGATCTGCTTCATCGTGATCGTTCCGGCGAAATCCCCCGCGTCGTCGACCACGACGACCGGATCGTACAGGTCATCGTGGCCCCGCTCCATCGCCGACTTCGCCAGGCCGCTCACGGATGTCTGCCGCGACACCACGAGAAAATCGCGTTTCGCGATGCATTCGACCGCCTGTTTCTGGAAGAGCTGGTAGCCGAAAGCGCCCCCCATTTTCTGGAAGAAGCTCTGGCGCGTGATCAGCCCGTACGGCTTCGCCCCGTCCAGAACGACGATATGCCCTACGGACGGGGAGCGGCGGAAGCGTCGTTCCATCTCCTCGCAGTCGATCTCCCCGCACCCGAGGACCGTTCCCCGCTGCGCCAGCGCCATGACGCCCTCTCCCCCCTCGCAGACGTCGCCGGCCTTGTGGAGGATTTCGTTCCGTATGGACTGCACCGTCCGGATGACGGATTCCGCCGGGGATTCGATCTCCGCCTGCGGCTTCGCGAGGCAGTACCCCTGCGCGAAACGGACGCCGAGTTCGAGGACGGTCCGAAGGTCGTCCCAGTTCTCGACGCCTTCGGCGATGACCCGCGCGTTCACCTTCGAGGAAAACGAACAGAGAAACGCCACGATGTTCTGCTTGTACGCATCCTGCGCGATCCCCCGGATCAGCGACATGTCGATCTTCATGTAGTCCGGGGCGCAGCAGGCCAGCGTCTGAAGCCCCGAATCGCCGGCGCCCAGATCGTCCAGCGCGATCTCGAACCCCTGCTGCCGGAAATGGGCGACGGCCTCCGACAGCGCCCGGTAGTCCGGGATGGAACATTTCTCCGTAATCTCGAAGACGAGTTGCTGTTCCGAGAACCCCGCTTCCTTGAGACGCGCGGACGAAAACGTGCTCCGGAAGCGGGCGTCGACGAAGATCTCGGGGCTGACGTTGAGGAAGAGACGCGCGCCCTTGCTCCACGTCCTGAACGGACCGCTCGAAAACGCAACCTTCCGGCGCGCCTGTTCGCATTCCCAGAGCATGTCGTTCTCGCGCGCGACGCGAAAGAACGCCTCCGGCGACTCGAGCGGCGGCTTCCCGCGCGACAACACTTCGTACCCGAACACCGAACCTCCGCGAATATCCACGATTGGCTGAAACACAGGCCTGATCCCTCCATCGCGAATGAGCATACGGAACTGATCCAATGTATGACAGGGCGTCTCATCGACCAGCGGCGTCATCTGCAATGCGATCCCCCCAATGCAAGAACTCCCGTGCGCACGAAGAGCCGTGCGCTTCGCGCCGGAACGTTCCGGCGAAACGACATTTTGGTGTCGTCGGATGTATTGTAGGTCGCGTTCGATGCCGTTTCCTTGCGGGACTATTGCAATGCCGTAACACCTTCGGTTTTTCGGGGTCTGGTCGGAGTGAGCGGAGCGAGGCGGCCTGCCCCTCACGCGCCGATCCGGCGCAGACGGTCCGCAACGTCGCGCCGGTAGCTTTCCCGGTCGCGCAGACAGGCTTCGAGATCGGCCGCCGCCTTGGGGAAGCATCGCCGATAGACGTCCTTCAGCCGTCGGACGACGCCGGGATACGGATTGAGGCGGTCGATCCTGATGTCCCTGATCCCGGTCCCGCGAAGGGAACGGTAGAGCGCCGCAAGGGACGCTTCCGTATCCGTCAGCCCGGGCAGCAGCGGCGCGATGAAGACCCACACGGAGACGCCCGAGCCGAGCAATTCCGCGGCTGCGGCGAGACGATTCTCCGGCGGGGTCGCGCCGGGTTCGAGGACGTCGGAGACGCTCCGGTCCATCGTCGTGATCGTGAAGCCGACCTCGCACTTGGGAAGCCGGCGCAGGATGCCGGCGTCCCGCCGAACGAGGTCCGACTTGGTCAGAATGTTAACGTCGAGGAGCTGATACTCCGCGAGGAGTTCGAGGCTTGCAGCCGTGAGGCGGAAGCGGGCCTCTGCGGGCTGGTAGGCGTCCGTCACCGTGCCGATCAGGACGCGCCCCTCCGGATGCTTTCTTCGGCCGCCGAGCTGTTTGGCGAGGACTTCCGGGAAGTTGGTCTTCACGTCGAGGAATTCGCCCCAGGGTTCGCTGTGGTCCGTGAAGCGGCACATGAACGACGCGTAGCAGTAGAGGCACGCGTGCGTGCAGCCCGTGTAGGGATTCATGCAGTAGTCGTAGCCCGGGATGCCCGTCGTGTTCAGGGCGGACTTGCAGAGCGTTTCCCGGGGGGCGACATGGGCGGTTCCGTCACGGGCGGTTGCGTCCCGATTCATCCCCGAAACAGCTCCCTTCCGAATTCTTCGCGGTTCGCGCGTTCGAGAAGAGTATAGTGCACATTCGCACCGGCGTTCCTATCCTTTGCGCTCTTCCGTTGCTATAATCCGGATACATCCGCACGACGAAAGGGGGAAGGGAAGAATGCGTTTCGGCATGACATGATCCGGTTTCGCCGCGTGTGCATGGAATGCATTCCCGACTCCCTTTTTGACGTTGCGCCGGCAGCTTTTCCCCTGATTCCGGACGTATGGTCCGCCCAACCCGGGCGGATTCCATGACGGCCCGACTCCCGGGATGCGTTGCCGGGGGCGGGCCGTTTTTTTCGCAGGGAATATCGTTCGCGGTCGGACGTTCCGTTCCGGCCGGATTCCCCCGCATTTTTCCCCCACGGTCTCCGCAACGCTTCGTACAGCAGAACGGCACGCCGCGGCTTCTCCTCTTCCGGAGGCGAAACCGCGCGCCATACAGGAGGAATCCACTGCAATGAGCAATTCCAATGGCGTCGGGACGTCCCGCGCGCGCTTTTTCGCCTTCCGTTTTCTTCCCGGAGATGATGTCGTCCTGTCGCTCCGGAACGTCGTCGCTTCCGCCGGAATTCGGGCGGGGTATATCGCCGGGGCCGTCGGCAGCCTGTCGACGGCGCGCCTCCGCTTTGCGGGGGAGCCCGACGGGACGCGCCTCGACGGATGTTTCGAGGTGGTCTCCCTCATCGGAACCGTGGACGCGGAGGGGGAACATATTCATGCCGCAATTTCGGATCCTTCCGGTCGTGTCGTCGGAGGGCACGTCATGGAGGGATGCATTGTGCGCACAACCCTGGAGCTGGTCCTGGGCGAACTGGAAGACCTCGAATTCGCGCGGGAATACTGCCCCGTTTCGACATATCAGGAACTGGCGGTTCATCCCCGCCGAAAATAGAAAAGGAGAGAAAACAACCATGAAGAACAAGACGCTGGTCGTCGTCGCGCTGTGCATCGCGCTGAACATCGGTCTGGGGCAGATCGCCTCGACCCTCAAGCTGCCCATCTTCCTCGATTCCATCGGAACCATCCTCGCGGCCATCCTCCTCGGGCCGTGGATCGGCATGCTCACGGGACTCGTCACCAACCTGCTGTGGGGCCTGATTTCCGGTCCCGTCGCGGCGGCCTTCGCGCCCGTCGCAATGGTCATCGGCCTCGTAGCCGGCCTGTGCGCGCGGAAAGGGATGTTCCGCAGCCTCGCGGGCGCGATCGTCGCGGGCGTTCTGATCACGGTTTTCGTGACGCTCGTCGCGACGCCGATCCGCACGTACCTCTTCGGAGGCGTGACGGGGTCGGGAGCCGACTTCGTGGTGGCCTACCTGAACGCCGTCGGGAAGAAGCTGTTGCAGTCCGTGGCGTGGACCGTCATGGGAACGAACCTTATCGACAAGGTCGTGAGCGCGGTGATCGCGTGGGCCGTCGTGAAACAGCTTCCCGAACGGATCCGAAGCCTCTTCCCCGGAACGGGCGGCGCGGCGTAATACCCGTGGAACGGGACGGGCGGTTCATGGCCGGGCCGCTGCGGGCCTTCGTCGCGTGGATGGTCTGGGTCGGGGGCTCCATGGCGCTCCCGGCCTTTCCCTTTGTCGCCGTCATGGCGGGGGTGGCCCTGTCCGCCCTGGGCCTTTGGCGCCGATCGCGGCGCAGGCTCAGGGCCGTGGCGATCTTCATGATTCCCCTGGCGCTCGGCTTCGGCCTGGTGCACGGCGGCGTCGTCGGTTTCCTGATGGGGTCTCCGGCCGCTCCGTCGCCGGAGCGCGTCCGGTGGGCCGCCGGGCTGTGGCTCCGGATCCTCTCCGTCGTCTCCTCGGGCCAGCTCTGGCTCGAATACGTCCCTCCGCCCGTCCTGATCACGTCCCTGTTCGCAAGTTCGCTGCCCGCCGGCATCGGCTTTCTGCTGGCGAGTCCGCTGCTTCTCGGGGAGCAGATCCGGGCGCGGCTGGAGCAGATCCGCGAGGCGCAGCTCGCGCGCGGCGTTCCCGTGTTCGGATCGTTCGCGGAACGGGCGTCGGCGCTGACGGCGCTGCTGTTTCCGCTCGTCCTGGGGCTTTTGAACGATCTTCCCACGCGGGTCGCCGCGCTGGACATGAAGGCGTTCGGCCTCTTCCGGCGGCGCACGTCGCTGAAAAATGCCGCCGTCGCGCCGCGCGGAACACCCGAAAAGACGGCGCTCGCCGAAGAAGCGCAGCTCGCGGAACAACCGCAGCTCGCCGGAAAGCCGCGGCTCGCGGAAACGGCGATCCGGCTCGAAGGCGTCCGCTTCATCCCCCCGGCGGCGACCGAGGCGCTGCTCGAGGTTCCGGAGCTTCGGCTCTCTTCCGGCGAGCGCCTTCTCGTCACCGGGGACAGCGGGAGCGGAAAATCCACGCTCGCGTCGCTCCTGTCGGGCGGCGTTCCCGAGCACCGCAGCGGAACGGTGACCGGAAACGCGCTGGTGCTGGAGGAACCCGTCGCGTCGAGAAACACGCTCGCGTGGTCGCCGGACGTCCAGTTCGTCCAGCAGAACCCGCAGCTCTCGCTGTCGGGGTGCGCCTTCACCGTCTACGACGAGGTCGCGTTCGGGCCGGAGAACCTCGCGCTGCCGCCCGACGAGATCCGCGGACGGGTCGACGGCGCGCTCGCGGCCGCGGGAATCTCCCATCTGAAAGACCGCGATCCCGCCCGTCTTTCCGGAGGCGAGGCGCAGAAGCTGGCGCTTGCGTCGGCGCTCGCGATGGAGCCGGGACTGCTCGTTCTGGACGAAGCCTTCACGCGGGTCCACCCGTCGGATGTTCCGGTCCTTGCCGGAAAGCTCGCGGTATGGTCGGAGGCGCGGCGCTCGGCGGTCGTCTTCCTCGAGAAAAAGCGCGAGCCCTTCGCCCCGTGGTGCGGCGCTTCGGGGCATCTTTCGGACGGACGGCTGCTTCCGGGAACGCCTCCGGAATCTCGGCGGACGAGCAGCGATCCGGGCCGAAGTCCGGCGCCCCGGATCGCCGGGCCTGCGGAGGGGGCGCTGCTGCGGATCGACGGCGTGAGTTTCCGGTGGAAGGGGCAGGATCACCCTCTGTTCCGTTCGCTCGGGAAGGAGCTGGCCCGGGGCGAGCGCGTCGCGCTGGTCGGCCCCAACGGTGCGGGAAAATCCACGCTGATGCGGCTGTGCGCCGGGCTGCTGCCCCCCGAAAGCGGTGCGGTCCTTCTGAACGGCCGTTCCGTAACGTCCATGAATCCGAAGGAACGGGCGGGAAAGATCGGTTTTCTGTTTCAGGACGCGGAGCGGCAGATCTTCCATTCGACCGTCGAGGCCGAGGTGCTTTTTTCGCTGCGGAACGCCCCCCTCTCCGGAGAGGAGAAGATGGAGCGGCTGCACAAGGCCCTCGAAGCAACGGGCCTTGCCGGAAAGGAGAAGAAGCACCCGCTCGACCTGAACGCGGCCGAGCGGCGCATGACGGCCGTGGCATCTCTGTCGGTCGCGGAGCCCGAGCTGCTTCTGCTCGACGAGCCGACCAGGGATTTCGACGCGCGCCGCCAGGAGCTGTTCGAGGCGTGGCTCGCCGAGCGCCCCGGCGCGGTGCTGGCCGTCTCGCACGACTTCGATTTCGTCTCGCGCGGCTTTCCCAGGGTCTGGCTGCTCGACGACGGGGAGATCCGGGCCGACGAGGCACCGGAGAAGGCGCTTCATTGCTCTGCGACACTTGCGGAGTGACGCCGGTCGCTTTCGTCCGACTGACGCCGTGCGGCGGGTGAAAGAAATCGTAGCGTTGTTCCCGCTTCACGGAGTATCCTTAAAAGAAGACCAGAGGTGTAAACGTCGCGAACCCCCACGCGGAGGATTTCGAAAGAAACCGATGTCGGAGGGAGAGCTTCGCTTTCTTCGCCGGGGACGCGGGTGACGACGAAGTCGGAACGGGATATCCGGTGAACCGTTTCTGTGAGCCCCGAAAGGAGAGAACGGCATGGCTCATGCTGATCACAATCGGCAAGATCAACTCTTGGGTTTCGGAAAGAATCGCGTCTCGCTCCGTCATGCGAGCGCGACGGATGTGGCGGCGATCGGCCACATACAGGTTACGACGTGGCGCGACGCCTATCGTGATCTGATTCCGGACGATATCCTTGCGAATATCACGTCGGAAAAAATCGAAGTCTTCGTAACCGAAATTCTTTCCGGACTCCACGAAGGGACATTCGTACTCGTATGCGAAATGGGAATGTGTCCGGCCGGATTCTGCATCGGAGGGCCGGAACGAAGAGAACGGGAGGAACGAGGCTCGTTCGGAGAGATTTACTCGATGTACGTCCTCCCGGCGTATCAACGGCTGGGACTGGGAAAGGCGCTTTTGTGCCATGCTGCGGAATTACTGGGATCAAATGGAATGACAGCCCTTTCGCTTTGGGTTTTGCGGGGAAACAAAAGCGCGTTACGGTTTTACCAAAGCATGGGAGGGGTCATGGAAGAAACGAAACAGTTCGAAGCGTTCGGCACGACGCTTGTTGTTCAGGGGATCTTCTGGGAACAGATATCCGACGTTGCGGACAGGGCTGATCTCCCGTCACGACCCTACGATGGGTGAAAAGCCTGCCGCGAAAGGGGTGCGGAAAAACATGAGCTTTACGGAGCTGCCGCTTCAACGGGCGTTCTTACTGTTAGAGCCGGGGACGGTCATTCTGATCACAACGAAAGACGGCGG
>CALMZW010000061.1 GCA_937870605.1 uncultured Synergistaceae bacterium | reverse complement strand
CCGCCAGGAAATAGTTGTTGCCGAAAAGCCGGGAATAGGATAAAATCTCAAATCGTTGCAGGCGAGGTTTGTTTTCTCGTGTGCTCAATAAGGAGAAGTGGCCGAGTGGTCGAAGGCGGGCGCTTGGAGAGCGTCTGTACCGCAAGGTACCGTGGGTTCAAATCCCTCCTTCTCCGCCAGATTCTGAATGCCTCCAAAAACATTTTTTGTGAGATTTTGGAGTGCATTGAACAATACGAAAAAAGGCGCTTCCGCTTGGAAGCGCCTTTCTTCGTATTACACTTGACGAATCGGCACGGCATTCCTTGCGTCAAAGAAGCTTCTCTGCTTGTCCGCAACCACCGGGGACTTTTCATGCGGCCGACCTGTTTGTTTTCCCTTCCTGATGCAAAGACAATGGCTCTCCGGACCGTTATAATTTTAATGGTTCTGCGGTCAGGAGGGTGCGTTATGGCGGAGACGGATTTCGTCGGTCAACTGGACGAGATATACGGCAGAGTTCACGAAGCTCTGGATTCGAGTCTTGCGATGATTCGCTCTCTCCATAAGGCCGAAGAAGAGCGTCATCGAGAGATACGAAAGGAAATTGTCTCTCTCCAGCAGGAGATCGGGGACGTCATCGACGCTGCTGAAGAATCGGACAAGTCATATAAGGCCGCGCGGAATTCATTGATTCACGCAGTGCGTTCCGGTTCTGAAGAAGACCAGCGTAAAGCATACGAAAGAGCGGAGCAACTCATGCGCATCAAGGGCACTCTCGAGGAAAGGGAGAAAAACCTTCAGACGCAACGGGAGTTTCTGACGCGCGAGGAACGCCGGATCGCGGATATCCTCAAACGCAGCGATGAGATGGGCAACAAATTCCGAATCGCTCTGGACGTACTGAAGACGAGAATCGAAGGAATGGTTTCCAAGGCCGGCCGTATCGATTCGGAAGTTCTTGTCGAGGCGTACCGAATTTCCGAAAGAGACAGCGCTTCTCTTGGAAGGGACCTGCATGACGGCCCCGCCCAGAAGGTCGCCGCCGCAATGATGTTTCTGGATCTGACGGAGCGATGGCTCGATCGCGGCGAAGTGGACAAGGGAAAAGAGGAATTGCAGAAATCCAGGGAACAGATGCGTGAAGCTGTCGATGATGTCCGGATGTTTCTTTTCCAACTGAATCCCAGGGGGATCGACGAGGGCATCGATATTGCGATTCGCCGCTTTTCGGACCAGGTCGTGGAGAAATACGGAATCCCGATCCGGCTTCGTTTCGAGGGAAAGATCGGCCGGGTCGAAGAGCCCGTTCGCTCGCACGTTTTCAAGATCGTCCATCAGGCAGTCGTCAACGCGCTGCGAAACGCAAAACCGCGCAAAATCGGTATTCATCTGGGAGCCGGGAACGAGTTTCTTTGGGGCAAAATTTCCGACGATGGCGTCGGGTTTGATGTGGATGAGGAGAAACGAAAAGCAGTGGAGAGGGGGTCCTACGGACTGCTCTC
>CALMZW010000060.1 GCA_937870605.1 uncultured Synergistaceae bacterium | reverse complement strand
GTCGGCGAAGGACCGCCGGATCCGGATTCCCTGGTCGTATTCCTTTGTCGCCTTGACCGGAACGCCGGAGAGGGACCAGGTGTAATACACGCTTCCGGCCCCCCTGGTGATGACAGAGAGCCCGTCCGGACCGTCCGGGCCGATGGCGACGGACGTTTTTCCGCCCACGGGCATCGACGCGAGGTTCTTTCCGGAGGAGTCGTTCACGGTCGCCTCGACGGGCTTCCGCGCCGACTCCGTCTTTTCGAGGAAGCGCGAGAGCGCGAGGATGCCCATGCCGTTTTCCTGCGTGGTGCGCCACTGGTTGCCGGAGAGCGACGTCATCAGTCCTCCCGCAACCGTCATGGCCTGCGCGGACATCGGATCGACCGCCGTCCACGCCAGCAGCTGCAACGCGCTGTTGCGAACGCCGGATTCAAGGGTGGCTCCGCCGTGCGTCGCGATGGTCGAGGGAGCGATGTCTCCCAGGATGCGCTTTGCGACCTGCGGTTGGTTCGCCGCGCCGTAGGCCGCCGCGAGAAGGAGTCTGCCCGACGGATAGAGGGAATCGATATTGTCGGCAAGGTGCATCATCCAGCCGAGCGGCGCTTCCTCCGCCAGTGCGAGAACGTACGCGGCGTACGCTTTTGTCGTGTTGATCTGCTTTCCCTCGTCCGCCTCGGGAGAGTCTTCCCGGCTGAGCGTCTGCTTCAGCCAGTTCATTGCGGCGGTCAGAACCTCCTCCGGGAAGGAGAAGCCCGCTTTCTTCGCTTCGAGCAGGAAGTGTGTTGCGTAGACGCTGGGCCATGGACTCGTGGAGGCTTCTCCGGGCCAGGTGGTGAAGGAGCCGTCATAGAGCTGCAGCGCCTGCACGGACCGTATGATCCGGTCCATGGCGCGGCTTTGCTCTTCCTTGTTGACGAGCAGCGGATCGATGTCGGCGGCGATGCCCGGCGCGGCCAGGATGGGCCACGCTCCCGAAACGGTCTGTTCGAGGCATCCGTACGGATAGGACATCAGGAACTGCGCGGCTCTCGCGAGGTCGACCGCAGGCGATGTCCCCGCCACGAAGACGCCCTTGCGGGTTCCCTTGAGCCAGCCGCCGGGCAGGGTCACGGAGACGGTCGAATCGCCTGATACGACGCCGGTTCCGGAGATGGTCACCCGCGGGAAGGACGGGCGCACGGCCAGTTCCGTCGTCTCCGAATACGTTTTCGATCCCCACGCGGATTCCACGGTGACGGAAGAGACTCCTGCGGAATCTCCGGCGTCGATCGTGAAGAACACCAGGTCATCCTTTTTGTCGGAGCCGAGTGTGACGGTCGTTGTGGAACCGCCCCGGACGGAAAGGCTCCCCGTTGTCGTCACCTTCAGGGCGACCGATGTCGGAGCCGTTCGCGTCGAAAAGACCTTCACCGGCATGATGAACGAATCACCGGGCGCTGCCGCGCGGGGCAACGTCGGTTCGACCACGACGTCACGCGCTATCTGAACCATCTTCTGACCGGAGCCGAATTGCGCGCCGGCGGCCGCTACGGCCATGATGCGTCCCTTCCCGCTGAATTCGGGGATCTCGATAGTGACGGACGCCTTGCCGGATTCGTCCGTTGTGACGGAGGGGACGAATACGGAAAGGATGCGGAATCGCCGCGCCTCCACCGGGGAGAGGTTCGCGCGAAGTGCGGCCATCGCGTCTTCGCCCGCGCCGCCCGCGGGGTGCAGAAGCGCGGTCGCGCGGGATTCAAGCGGCATGAGCTGATCGTACAGATCGAAGATGCTTGCGCCGAGCGCACGCCGCGCGGTGAAGAAGCTCCACGGATCGGGCGTCGCGAAGTCCGTCAGGGACAGAACGCCTTCATCGACAAGCGCGATGGCGACCTCGCCGCTCGCGCCCGTCCCGTCGGCCTTGCGAAGCAGCACGCCCACGTTGACGCTGGATCCCGGTTCCACGGTCTCCGGCGCCTCGATCGAGACGTCCAGTTTTGCGGACGATTGATCCACGGCGACCGGAATCACGCCGAGCGCCCGGTGGGGCCCCCATTCTTCATCCGCAAGGACGGGGCGTATCGCCGAGACGATACAGTAGGCGTTCGGTCCCATCTCGGGCGTCACGACGAACTTGACGGTTGTTGCCGTATCGTCCATGCGGACGACTTTCCGGAAGATTTCGCGGTCCGTTTCGACGGAGAAGTGGAAGAGACCCTTGAACGGGGAACGGATCGCGATTTCGGCCGTTTCGCCGACGGCGTAGCGCGCCTTGTCCGCCGTCATCACGACGCGGTCGAGAAGCCCGGATCCAGCGCCTGCCGCACCCGACCACGCGTAGAAACGCAGGGACGCGGCGCTTCCGGAATCAGGATCCTCGAAGCGCAGAAGATATTCGCCGGATGTCGCCGGCGTGATTGCGTACGTCCCGATTCCGGCGCTCAGCTGAATCCGGGCGTCCTGAACGGGAACGAGTTCCTCCTGCTTCTGCGCCCGTGTCTGGTTGCCGTTGCGAACCAGGGAGTAATGCGTCACGACCCGTTGCAGCGACGCATTGAGTTCCTTCGCATCCGACGGCTTGCCGTCCGGAGCGACTGCGGCCACACGGAAGGTCGACGCCTTCTGTGGGGCGATATCGCCCTTGGGCGCCTCGATCCCGACGTAGAACGGGTAGGGGTGGAACGGAATCTTCATCGCCTGCGGAACCCACCTGCCGCCGTCCTCCATGACGCGGACGAGGAACAGAAGGTCGAGCATCGACGGAGGATTGATGTCGGACTTGACTTCGTATTCCGTCGTCGCCGTCCCGTCGGCATCCAGGCGTCCCTGTCCGAGCGCATCCGTATAGGGTTCAAATTGCCGTTCCCTGTCTCCGAAGGAGAAGGCGCCCCATCCGTCCGCCTGGAACGAGCGCGGCAGGAAGCGGACTTCACCCTCCCAGGCGAGGCCGGAAGCGGGAGCGCCGAAGAGATAGCTCGACTTGATGGAGAGAGGAATCGTCCCGCCGGACACCAGGGAGGCGATCTCCGAAGTCAGCGAGACTTCGAGGCGCGGGGCGGCGAATTCCTCGACGTGGAACGTGCATGAGCCGATCGATCCGCGTTCGTCGCCCGGAACGGAAACCTGCGCGGTATACGTTCCCGTCGGAGCGCCGCGCGGAAGCTCCACCTGGAAGGTCGCCGCTCCCTGTGCGGAGAGCATTGCGGTTCCCTGCTTGAGGAGGCGTCCGGTGGAGCCGCGAACGGAGAAGGTCAGCGGGAAGGAGGCCGGAATCATGCGTTTGCCGTCCCGAACGAAGGCCGAGATGTCGACCTTTTCGCCCGGCCGGAAAACGCCGCGCGGCGTGAAGCAGAACGCTTCGTATCCGCGTCGCAGATACGGCCGCCCGCCGATGTCGAAGCCTGCCTCGGCGAGCAGGCTCTCGTCGAGGCGCAGATAGGAGACGTCATCTTTCGTGGCGACTGTGACGACTGCCGGGAGAAGCTGCTCGTCCCACGGATCCCGGCGATAGGAGGAAAAGGCGCCCTCGGCGTCGGTTTTCCCTTCCGCGATGAGCTGGTTGCTCGTAGAATACAC
>CALMZW010000059.1 GCA_937870605.1 uncultured Synergistaceae bacterium | reverse complement strand
TCCCGGGCGAAGGCCTCATGACCTGGCGGAACATCGTGACGGACGGCGGGTCGTATGACCTCAATCCGACCGCGGGCGTCGTGACCTTCCGGGTCTGCTCGGTGCGGGCCGCCGAGGCTGTCGGCGACAAAGGAAGCGGCGGCGGATGCGACGCGGCAGCGGGCGCAGGCTTCGCGCCGCTCGCGCTGCTGCTCGGGCTGCCGCTCGCTACGCTCGTGCGACGGAAGGACCGCTGAGGCGATCGCGGAGAACGATGCGACACGGGGAGCCGGAGGACTGTCCTCCGGCTCCCGTCTCACTCTGCGGGATGAAAAAAATCCCCCTTGACCGTGACACGGTGTCAGGGTGCATCATTCCGCTATGGACCGGAAATCATACAGTGCGGGGGGAAGGGCGGAAGACATGTTTCGGAGATGCGCATCGGAAATGGTCGCACAGTGCCTCGCAGTGCTCGGAATAGCGTTCGGAATCCTTTTGGGCGCGGGAGCCGAACCGGGGCCGGCCGCAATACGGAAGGTCATATTCGCGGATGACACTATGTGGAGGGCGGGATCGTTGCGCTTTTGGATCGAACGCGCGGACGACTCGGACGTGATCGTGTTTTTGGACAATGTGAAGGTCGTGGAACTTGAAAAGGGAGAGCTGGTCATCAACAAAAATATCACGTTGGCGGGCCCGGTGAAGATCATCCAGGGCGGCGTGGGGCGCATCTTCAACATCGCTTCCGGAAAAGCAGTCACCCTCGAGAATCTGGAGCTTTCGGGGGGAAAGGCGCCGGGAGACGGCGGAGCGATATTCAATGCCGGGACGCTGACGATGAAGGGGTGCGCGGTGAGGGAAAACTGCACCATCATACCCGGCCCCGGCTCCGGCGGCGGGATATGGAACGAGGGAACCCTGACGATGGAAAACTGCGTCGTCAGAGGCAACGTGTGCGCCGTCAACGGCGGAGGCGTTGCGAGCACGGGCGACCTGACCCTGACGAACTGCAACATTTCCATAAACCACGTCGTGTCCCTCGCCGACCACGGCAGCGGATACGGGGGCGGCGTGCATATCGCAGCCCATGATTCGACGAAGTCCCTGGCGGCGACGAATTGCACCTTTTCCGGTAACACGGCCGTCCTCGACGGCGGCGGACTCTGCATCGAAGGAAACTGCGATCCGAAGGTGACGGGGTGCTCCTTCTCGGAGAACGGAGCCCGGTACGGCGGAGGAATACAGACCCGTTCGAAGTTCATTCTGGCGGTGAAGGACTCGTCCGTCTCGGGCAATATCGCCTCGGAGGGCGGCGGAATCCACATAGCGCGAGAATCCTCGTGCAGCCTCAGCGGATGCACGATCAAAAACAATCGCGAGGACGAAATTCGCGGCGACTATACATCGGATGGAACCAACATCATCGGGAATACGCCGAACAAGTCCGCGACGGCGTTCTCGGGGTATTCCGGCGAGAAGGAGCCCGAGCCGCGGTCGATC
>CALMZW010000058.1 GCA_937870605.1 uncultured Synergistaceae bacterium | reverse complement strand
GTGGTGGAATTCGCCAGAAACGTCTGCTCCCTGACGGGCGCGCACAGTTCGGAAATTGATCCCGGCGCGGTCAATCCGGTCATCCATCTCATGGAGGAGCAGATCGCCGTGTCCGATATGGGAGGAACGATGCGTCTCGGGGTGTATCCGTGCGATCTCGTCCCGGGCACTCTTGCCGTCGGGTTGTACGGGATGGCCCGCGTGGAGGAGCGTCACCGGCACCGGTACGAATTCAACAACGGATACCGGAAGCGGCTTGAGGCCGCCGGCATGATCGTTTCCGGCGTGTATTCCGCAAAGAATCTCGTTGAGATCATCGAACTGCCGGATCATCCCTGGTTCGTCGGGGTGCAGTTCCATCCCGAATTCCGGTCGCGTCCCGTCAAACCGCATCCGCTTTTCGTCGGTTTCGTCGGGGCCGCGGCGAATCGGAGCCGGGAAGATACGGGCGTTCGAAATCAGGAAGGGGAGGCGAGAGGATGATACGTATGGAATGGTCCCGCAGCGATGCGCGAGGTGGAATGGTCCGGAGGTTTTTCGTCCTGGCGGCGGTTTTGCTCGCCTGGAGTTTCGTTCTTTCCGGAACACTCGTCCGGGCCGAAGAGAATCCGCCGTCGACGTTCCAGATCCTGGCGCGGGCCGAAAAGATCGTGTACGGGGATACGAAGGGCGGCGGTCTCATCGATCGTCTGAACGGCATCGAAAAGGACCTGTTCGGGCGCGGGTTGCCGGGGAGCATTTCCGATCGCCAGACCGCGCTTGTCTCGTTCCTCGAGAAGGGAAACGCCGGACAGCCTTCCCTGCTCTTCAAGCTCGCTGTTGCGGAGTGGGTGCTGTCGCAGCGCATCCGTTCGGGAGACGCCGTCGCGCAGCGGATCGACGCGCTGGAGACGCAGCTTGAAGGAACGTCGCTCCAGGACAAACCGATGTCCATGCGCCTGGAACGCGTGCTTTCCCTGCTGCTATCCGAGGCGGTCCAGTGGAAGGACGTCGAGGTTCCGGCGGCCCTTGTTTTGCGTTCCGAGCTTGCACGAAAGCTTTCGCCGTCGACATCCAAGGTCGGAGACGAAGTGATGCTGACGCTTCGGCAGGATGTCGTCGTCGAGTCGCATCTCGTCGCGGGCCGTGGCTCCCGGATCGTCGGAAAGGTGACCGAGGTGTCCAAACCGAGAAGTTTCGGGCGGGCGGCGGAGGTCAAGGTCGTCATGGAAAAACTCCTTCCGCTTGGGCCGGAAGAGATCCCCGTGACGATCGGAGAGGAAGCGAAGAAGGCGTCCCAGGCCGAATCGGCGCAGATAGCCGCGGCGGGGACGAGCTTCCTCGGCGCGATCCTGCTCGGGCCGCTGGGGCTTGCCGGCGGATTCCTCGTCAGGGGAAACGTGAAGGAAATCCCCGAGGGAACCCCGATATACGTCCAGACCGTCGGCGCCTTCCGTGCGTCCGGATACCCGATTCCTGCAGGGCTTGAAAGCGTGGTTCGCGATCAGAACAGCGCTCCGGACGTTCCCGCCTCGGCGGATGCGGAGCCGACGCCCGTGGAGCGCGGAGGAGAAGATCCCGCACGCAGCAAATAAACGAATGTGATGGGGAAATGATCCATGGAAGTGAGGGACAATGAATATGTCATGGAAAAAACGAACGATTGCAGTGCTTTTCGCCTTGAGCCTTCTCGGAGGAACCGCATCCGCGATTGATCTCGGCGACCTTATCGGGGTGGTCGGAGGCGGATTTCTCGTCGAGAACGTCGCAGGACCGCTCGACGATTTCATCAACACGATGACATTGAACAAGGGCGCGAAGGTGCAGGGGAAGACGAAGGTCGTTCCGATCGTCTCGCTCGGCTCGGGAACCCGAATCGGCGCCGTGCAGGTCGCCGGACCGAAGGGAACGGTGGACCAGTGCAAGGCCGTGGCGCAGCTCGAAGTGACCTTTATGGGGAGGATACGCGTGAAGATTCTCATCCCGATCGACGCGCTGAACCCGTTGCAGCGCTTCCGCCGCGTGCAGGGCGTCGGCGTTTCCGCGATCATCGACTACAAGCTCTGATGCAGCGCCCGGGAAAAACGGCCGAACGGAGATCGTGATTTTCATGTTCTCTCTGAGGAAATTTCTTGCCCTTCTCTGCGTGTTGCTCCTTCCGAACGGCGTTTTCGCCGCCGAGAGTCCGGTGGAAGAGGCGACGGCGATTCTTGAACGATGGACGTCCTTCCATTGGGGGCGGGACTGCATCGTCTGGGTCGTGCATTATCCCGAGGAGCTGGTGACGCCGTGGGTGGAAGCGGAGGCGGCGCGGTCGGGGATGTCGCAGGAGGAGAAGGACGAATATCGGCGGTCGTTCGTCAAGGAGCTTCGCATCGCGGAGACGGAGCCCTTCCTGATGACCGTGTACGCGTTCGGTCCGAAGCCGCTTTCTCTCGCCCCGTTATCCGGTTCGATGCTGCTTTCTCTCCCCGACGGACAATCGATCGCCCCGACGTCGTACGAGAAAAAATTCGACGAACCGCTCACCGGAGTCGTTCAGGGACTCGTCTTCTTTCCCAAACAGCCCGACAAGCGTTTTGTCGTCATGGTCAAGGGACTTGGCATTCGCGGAGAACAGGAATTCGCTTTTGCGGCGCACGGTTCGGGAAACGGGACCGGATCGCCGGTCGCCGATCCGGTCGTGAAAGAGGACGTCGCTCTTGTCCCGAAGGCCCGGGACAAGAGCAAGCCGGAAGCGGGCGGCTCCAGGGAAGGAATTGTCGTTTCGCTGCCGCCCGTCCCGAAGTCGGAAAAGAAGCAGCCGGTCGCTCCGGAACGCCCGCAACCTCCGGTTTCTCCCGATCCGCCGGTTCCGCCCGGCCCGACCGGTGGGTCGTGGCTGGCACCATGGCTGACATGTCGGTCGACTACTGGGAGCGGGTGCGCACCGCGGGATTCGCGGTGCCCACCGATCGCTCACTCGCCGACCTGACGACCGAACTGACCACCATGCTGGGCGACCCCGACCCGACCCTGCGCGAAGCGACAGCCCTCGCCGCCCTGGATGCCTGGATCTCCCGCGGCACGTACG
>CALMZW010000057.1 GCA_937870605.1 uncultured Synergistaceae bacterium | reverse complement strand
GTTGATCGTGTCGATGAAGCTTATTCCGGGGTCGCCTGTCTTCCATGCGCTTGCAACGATTTCGGAGAACAGTGCGTACTCTTCCGTTCCATGTTGTGTTGCCTTTCCCATGAACGCATCCGTCACGGCGATTGAGATATTGAAGTTCGTAAACTTTCCGTCTTCAGTTTTCGCCTTGATGAATTTCCGAACGTCAGGGTGGTCGCAGTTAAGGATTCCCATATTTGCCCCACGCCGCATCCCACCCTGCTGTACAACGTCCGTCGCGTGATTGAACATCCCCATGAACGATACCGGGCCGCTCGCCTTGCCGTTCGTAGAGTTGACGATAGCCCCTTCCGGTCGAAGCCGGGAGAAGTTGAAGCCGGTGCCTCCACCGGATTTGTGGATGATCGCCTGTTTCTTCAGCGCGTCGAAAATGGATTCCATGTCGTCGTCTATGCCTATGACGTAGCACGCCGATAGCTGACCGTGTTTCCCTTTGCGTCCTGCGTTCATCAGCGTCGGCGAGTTCGGAAGGAAGTCAAGACGCGCCATCATGTCATAGAATTTCTGTCTGTACTCCGGGATGTCCTCAATCTTTTCAGCACGTGCGACGCACCGGGCTACTCGTTGAAGCATCTCGTCCGGCGTTTCAACCACGTTTCCGTCGTCGTCCTTCCACAGATACCGCTCCCGGAGAACGGCGAGGGCGTTTTCATTGAATTGCGGTTCCAATAGATCAACTCCTTTTCAAAATGAGAAAGGGGAGAACCGAAGTTCCCCCCTTTTTGTGCTATACAAACGCTTCAAGATCAGGCGGGGCGAAGTTCGGCCCTTTCAGCACCTTGCCGTCGGAAAGCCTATAGATCGGTTTGCCGTCCTCACCTAGCTTCGTCATGTTCGACCAGAACACGGCTTCCATCGCACGCTCGATGTCCATGCCGAGGGCTTGCGCCGTGCCGATCAGGACAAAGATCGAATCGCAGATTCCGTCAAGCACAGCTATGCGTGCTTCTTTGCGTTCCTTTCGGCACTCCGAGAAATATTTCGCATCGTTTTGTGCTGTAGAAAGAGCGTGATGCACCTTGTACAGGTCATACAGTGCGTCCGTTGTTTCCACGCTTTCTTCCTGTATAAGCCCCATACGCAAGCGGATCAGTTCCATCTCGTCCATGTCTTCAAAATGATTACACGGCTTCTCAAACACAGTACGGAATTTATCCACCATCTCGCACCAGCGGTTGCTCATTTTCTATCCCCGCTTTCCTTAGAAAACTTCTTGCTTCATCAGATGGTGGGTTATCATTCCAGCCATCAACGTAGCTTGATTCTGTGCTTCGGAATCAAGAATAACGTCATGAAGCGCATCCACCTTCGCGGCTAGCTCGTCGAGCGTGCCACCGTTCGACAGGTGAAAATCGAA
>CALMZW010000056.1 GCA_937870605.1 uncultured Synergistaceae bacterium | reverse complement strand
TATTTCCCGGTGCATTCGGATATTGAAATTTCGATGATTCCCGTTCCCTTCACCATATTTTCCGGAAACGGCCGGCCCGCAAGCTGAGGCATATACTTCCGGACGACCTGTTCCAGAATTTCCGTCTTCTCGTCGGGCCGCTCGATCATCGCCGCCGCGCCGAAGGCGATGACGCTCCGGTATTCCGTATTGACGTCGCACGGGAGTTCGCTCGGCAGGAACCCCGCCATCTTGTCGATCTCAAAGCAGACCTTCGGATTCGCCTTGAGGTTGTCGATTTTTTGTCCTTTGATGAGGCCGTGGATGTAAATTTTGCCTTTGTAATACACGAAGTGGACGGGCGTGACGTAGGGGAAGCCGTCCGGATTCAGCGTCGCGAGCCGCCCCACCTGCGCTTCCCCGAAGAGGGCTTCAATTTCCGATTCCGACATCCGGTGCGTTTTCATCCGATGCTGCATTCTTCGTTTTCCTCCTGTCGAAAAGCGTCGCGGATCGGCCGGAAGCGTGACGGATGGCCACAGTAGCCCTGCGGGCAGGACGCCCGCAGGGCTACGCCTGCATGCCGAAGCGCGACGCTCCGGGAAAGAACCGTCCGCTTACTGCGCCTCGGCGCTCAGGCGCACCATGACGTAGTGCGGCTTGTTTTTCCAGACGGACTCCCTGATGACGGCTTTGAAACCGCCCAGGATATCCGTGGGGTCGTCCGCGTTGTAGACCTCGCCGGAGATCTCCCAGACGCCCTTCTGCGGGTTCGACGCCTTTTTCACCCGGGCGTGCCAGGTCGCTTCGCCGTCGGCCGCCTGGAAATGGAAGGACGTTCCGTCGAAGTGATATGGGGGATAGACCTGTTCCACGGACCTGTCCGCCTTGATTTTCAGCCCGAAGTACTTCAGGACGGACTCCTCGACCCAGCTTGCCTTGATGCGGACGTCGCCGTGTTCGCGCGCGTTTTCTTTGTTGGCCTCGATGCGGCTTTTGAAGTTGTTGATGTAGTTATGCCGGATGCCGAAGCGGACGAGATCCGGGTATTTGTCCGGTTGGGCCATCTCTTCCGTGACGACGTCCATGATTCCCTGTTCGGTGAAGTTGCTCACGAAGACGCTCATCGCCTTGAGTTCCTTTTCGCTTGGGGCCGCCCAGACGCACCCCGCCGACAACAGCGCCAGGATACAGAGCACCGATATTCCGCACTTTTTCATGTCCGTTCCCTTCCTTTCGTGATCGTCATCGGACCCGTTCGGGAACAGTATAGACGATGGACGCCCCGTCCGCTTCCGCAGCGTTTTATGCCCGGAGGCTCCGGGAAAAACGGCGACATACGGGGAACCACTCCCTATCGGGTATAATAGTCCACAATACCAATGTTTTTATACCCGAAGGGGTGCGAATTCCATGACAAGAACGGCGCTCGCGGACACGGTCAGGAAGATGCGAAAGCTTCTGAAACTCTCACAGGCCACGGCGGCCGAACGGGCGGGCGTGGGGTTGCGCTTTCTTCGCGAACTCGAGGCGGGCAAACCCACGCTCCGGATGGACAAGGTCAACGCCGTGCTCTTCCTGTTCAGCCTGCAACTCGGCCCGGTCCCGCTGGAGCCTCTTGAGGAAAGCGGCGGCGTAGAAGGGCGGCGTCCTGTATGACGAATGCGAAGAAGACAGCCGCGACGGGAACGCGCCCGGCGACCGAGAGGGAGAAGATGCTCACGGGCAGGCCCTATGTCTCGTCGGGGCCGGAACTTTTCGGCGCGCGGCAGGCGGCCAAGGAGCTTCTGTTCGACTTCAACGCGCTGCGGCCGGGACAGATCGACGAGCGCAACGCGATCCTGCGGCGGCTCTTCGGGCGAATCGGCGAAAGATTCTACATCGAACCGCCCTTCCGCTGCGACTACGGATCGAACATCGTCATCGGCGGGAACTTCTACGCGAACTACGACTGCGTCATCCTCGACTGCGCACCCGTCACGATCGGCGACAACGTCCTCTTCGGCCCCGGCGTCCACATCTACACGGCCGGACACCCGGCGCATCCGGAGCCGCGCAACGCGGGGATCGAGTACGCCGCGCCCGTGACGATCGGAAACAGCGTGTGGCTCGGCGGCCACGCGATCGTGACGCCGGGCGTGACGATCGGCGACAACGCCGTGATCGGCGCGGGGAGCGTCGTCACGCGGGATGTTCTGCCGTCGGTCATCGCGGCCGGGAACCCCTGCCGGGTGCTTCGCGCGGTCACCGACGAGGACCGGAAATTCTCCTTCCGGCGTCCGCCGCTCGACAAGTGACCTCAAGAAGGGCGCGACTGTTTGAAGAGAAGCTCGCCGCACGCGCAACGGGCGGCTTACGCGCGGTTTTCCAGAAAATCCCGCAGCAGCCGTTCGAGCGACGCGTCGTCGCGAATCCCGCATTCCCAGAGGACCAGCACGCTCCATCCCAGGGCGGAAAGCGCGGCATGGTTCTTCCGGTCCCGTTCGACGTTGCGGGCGATTTTCGTCACCCAGTAGTCCCTGTTGTTTTCGGGGACTCGCGCGCCTCTGGCGCAGTCGTGGCCGTGCCAGAAGCATCCGTGAACGAAGATGACGCATTTCCTTCCGGGGAAGACGATGTCGGGGTTTCCGGGCAGATCCTTCCGGTGCAGCCGGTAGCGGTATCCCATCGCGAAGAGCAGCGAGCGAACCTTCATCTCCGGAGCGGTGTTCTTTCCCCGGACGCGGCGCATCACCCAACTGCGTTTTTCTTCGGAAAAAACGTCGGGCACCTGTCTCACTTCGATTCGCAGCCCCGGGTCCGTTTCGCAGCGTCCTTTCCCGCGAACCCGCCGGTCCGGATCAAGAGGCTTTTCGTTGCTTCTCCCGGATCCGCCGCGCAAGAGGGAAAAGCAGCTCCGAGGCGAGAAAACGCGTGACCGGCACGGCGACCGCGTCGCCCATCGCCCGATAGCCGTCATTGTAGCTCCAGGGGATATTGTAGTCCTCCCGGGCCCC
>CALMZW010000055.1 GCA_937870605.1 uncultured Synergistaceae bacterium | reverse complement strand
GGCAAGATCGAGGTTGCAGCCCGACGGGGAGGCTCCATGCCCGTCGGATGGGCCGTCGACGAAAATGGCGCGGATACCACGGATGCGGTGAGCGTCGCCGAAATCAACCGTTTCGACAAGAGCCCCTTCGGCGGTCAGCTCTACCTCGGCGGCGCCGGCGAAACGCTCGGCGGACACAAGGGGTATGGCCTCGGTCTTCTTGTGGAGCTCCTCACCGCAGGACTCTCCCTGGGCGCCCCAACCTACGACACCTACACCGACCGGTGCGGGATCTGCCACTATTTCCAGGCGACGCGCCTCGATCTCTTCGGAAACGAGGAAAAGATCCGGAACCATATCGCCTCAATCCTCGAACGGGTCCGCACAAGCCCAAAGGCTCAGGGCAAGGACCGGATCTTTATTCATGGCGAAAAGGAATACGAACGGCGCAAGAAATCGATGGAAGAAGGCGTCTACCTCGACCCCGCCACGTGGATCCGGCTGGATGAATTCGCCGACAGGTTCGGACTGCCCCGTATCGAACCGTAGAGGCGGGGAAACCTGCAGGCGTGACAGCGTAAAAAAAAGATCGCCGCCAACCGGGTTTTCGTGTTTCTCCGGTTGGCGGCGATTTGGCTGTTGGTGGAGGCGCGGGGAATTGAACCCCGGTCCGACAAGGGCCGATCATGGAAGTTCTACGGGCGTAGTTTCCGATTTAATGTCGAATTCGGGCTCCCGGAAACAGGATCCGTCATTCCAAGCCCCCTGAGTCTTTTCCGTCGAACCGGAGACACTCCCGACGAAGCATCCACCTTTTGTGACGCCGCTCACCGAGCCGATGGAAGGCCCGGCGGCAACGTGACCGCGCTAGGCGGCCAGAGCGTAATCGTTGTTGACGTTTGTTGGGTTCCCGCCGTTTATCGAGGTTGCGGGGTCCTCGACCCGCCCTTCCAGACCATCCGACTTGCCGTCGAAGCCAGTCGCCCCCTTATTCTTCCCTGTCTTTTCTCCGAACGGTCCGTTCCATTTCCCTCTTGACGTCCCGTTCCGCAATGTCATCACGCTTATCGTACAACGTCTTCCCTTTCGCCAGCGCCATCTCTATCTTGGCCCACTTGTTATCCTTGATGTAAACGGACAGAGGAACGATTGTCAGTCCTTTTTCGCGAACCTTGCTCTGAAGGCGGATAATCTCCCGCTTCGAAGCGAGGAGCTTTCGGTCGCGTTCCGGTTCGTGATTATAATAGCTCCCCTTCTCGTAAGGGGAAATATGCACGCCGCAAAGCCAGAGTTCGCCTTTGTTGATGACGGCGTATCCGTCCTTCAGGTTCAGCTTTCCGTCACGCACGGACTTGATCTCAGTACCGGTCAGCACCATGCCGCACTCGAACGTTTCCAGGATAAAGTAGTCATGCCGTGCTTTCCTGTTTTGAGCAACGATCCGGTGCGCCATTTCCGTTCCACCTTTCCGATAGTATACGCTGATAGTCAGGAATAGTCAATATAAAAAGCCCGGTTCTTCCGAACCAGGCTTTTCATACATAAATATGGTCGGGGCGAGAGGATTCGAACCTCCGACCTCTTGGTCCCGAACCAAGCGCGCTCACCAGACTGCGCTACGCCCCGAACGGCGAAGATTGTAGCATCCCGTTCCGGTTCCGTCAAACAGCAGCTTCGTCAAACTTTCCGGTCATCGTCGCTTGCGTTCGGCGCGCTTTCCGGTCCCTTTGCCGCATTCCGCCACGTCAGCCTGTTCGAACCCGGCATTTCCGCGATCAAGGGGATCTCGGTCCATCCCCATGGAGTCACAAGGAGGAAACGAAAGGCGACTCCCTGCTCCGCCAGAGCGCGGACATGGGCGGAATAGCGAAGAATGTCTCCGATGATGAAACTGTCGCTGAGCATCCAGATCCGACGACAGACGCCACGCGCAAAAAGCGACGCGTAATCAATCGCCATCCGCACGCTGTCCTCGAAATCGGAAGGCCCTGCGTTGACCACAACGACATCCGGCTTTCCTTCGGGTCGCTTCGTGTTCGGAAGGAGGTCCGCGTGTCGTTCGACCCATTCAAGTTGCGAGAAAAGGCGCTCTATATCGACTTCCATGGGACCTTCGAACAGAGACGTGAGCGGGTCGGATTCGTGAGCGAACTGGTCTCCCCCGATCACATCCGTCATCCATCGCTGAATTGCATCGATCGCTCCAAGGACATATTCCGGATAATCCGCACCGGACATGGCCGAAAGAATCTCTCCCACCGTCCACCGTTCCTTCTCGCGATCGTTTCGTGCTCGTGTCATCTATCTACCTCCGTGCTTTTCTCTTTTGAAGCATAACATAAATTGCCCGCCTGTGAAGGGGTATATTACAATAGACCCGAACCGGCAACGTATTCCCTTTTTCCGGAGGTGTCGTGCAATGCACCCGTTCAGATACGCGCAGACAAACGTGCAAATGCTGATGGTCGATATTCAGGA
>CALMZW010000054.1 GCA_937870605.1 uncultured Synergistaceae bacterium | reverse complement strand
GGAGCGGTGACCATCCGCGTGTGCTCGGTGCGCGCGGCCGAAGTCGTCGGAGACAAAGGCAGCGGCGGCGGCTGCGACGCGGCCGCGGGCGCAGGCTTCGCGCCGCTCGCGCTGCTGCTGGTCGCGCCGCTGTGCGCGTTCGCGCGGCCGAAGGGCTCCGTCCGGAAATAGCGGAGCGCTGTGCGGCGAAGGCGTCCGGACGGCGCATAAAGGGAATCTTCCGGCGCCGTGTGAACACGCCTTCGTCTCCGGGTGTTCGAAAACGAATTCAAATCGTCTTGACTCTGTCATTGTGTCAGGGCGCATTATCGGCTGCAGATGACGGATCAACATATTCACGAACGGACGATACGTGTATTTCAGACTGGATCGGGGAGGTCACGCTTCATGGAGTGTTGTGCGGCATGGGGAAGGCGCGTGCGGTATTTGGCCGGATTCGGCCTTGCCTTGGGGGTGCTTCTCGGGGCGGGGGCGCTCCCGGCCGACGCGCTGACGGCGGGTGTCGTTACGAAGTCGGAGGATTCCGAAACGACGTGGGGGACGTTGCGCTACTGGGTGAAAAACGCGGCGGCGGGGACCATCATCACTTTTTCCGGAAGCGGGACGACCGTGAACCTGACATCGAAGCTTGTGTTCGACAAGAACCTCATTCTTGCGGGACCGGCGTCGATCACGCAGACGGGATCGGGCTGCGTCTTCAGCATTCCGTCCGGAAAGAGCGTCGTCATGTCGATGCTGACTATTTCGGGAGGGAAGGGTTCCTACGGCGGCGGCGTCGAGAACTACGGGACGCTCCAGATGACGTCGTGCACCGTGCGAAACAACTCGGCGGGGTTGGCGGGAGGCGTCTGGAACGAGGGAACGCTGACGATGAAGGGCTGCATGATCGGAAACAACACCTGCTACTACGGCGGCGGCGGCGTCGCCAGCGCCCGCGCCCTGACGATGGAAAGCTGCACCGTGTCGGACAACACGTCCACAATCACGACCTCCGGCGGCGATGAGGGCGGCGGCGGGATCTCCACGTGGGGGACCGCGACCATCACGAACTGTACGATAACGGGAAACACCGCCGACTACGGCGGCGGCGTTCATAACTTCGGAACGCTGAGCATGCGCTCGTCGACGGTCGCGCGGAACACCGCGAGGAAGTTGGGCGGCGGAATGTACGGGAACGCCGATCTCTTCAGTGTCACCGTGGTCGATAACACGCCCGATCAGATGTACGGCGCCTACACGACCGATAGCACGTGCACGATCGGAAGCGCGCCGAACCAGAGCGCGACGGCGTTCTCGGGGTATTCCGGCGAGAAGGAGCCCGAGCCGCGGTCGATCGTCGGCGATTCGGACGTCGCGGCCGTGAAGAGCGCCCTCGCGAACCCGCAGAGCGCGCTGTACGGCGTGATCGAACAGGCGCTCGCCGCGGACCTCGGCAAGACGGTCGAGGGAAAATCGACAACGCTCGCTCCGCTCGTCGGTATGGCGGCGACGCTCAACGCCGCGAACACGTTCGAGGACGTCGC
>CALMZW010000053.1 GCA_937870605.1 uncultured Synergistaceae bacterium | reverse complement strand
CCTCGACGTTCAGAGAGAACATCAGTTCCCGTATGACATCCTGCGCCTTTTGAACATGCCTGTTCGTTTCCTCTATATTCTGTTGAACGATGGCCGCTTCCGCCAGTCGGCATGAACGGATGCCGATATCGTATGTTATGAGCAGAAGCTGCTCTTTGGAGGCTGTTGCTATCTGGTTGCTCTGATACGTAAACTGGGCGTTTTTGACTTTTTTTTCATCCATGCGACGGCTCACACCCCTTTCAGTCAGAGTATCGGCCGCGGTCGACTCGATATTGAACCGGACGGGACCTTACGACAGTTTCTCGATTTCCACTTTCCGAAAGATCTCTTCAACTGCGTTGCGGCTGGAAATCCCCTTTTCAAAATGCGTTGTCGTTTCCCACGCGCAGGCCATTGCGAAACGAATGCTGTCAAGAGATGACATTTTTTCCTCCCGCGCCGCAACGAGTCCCGCAATCAATGCGTCGCCGGAGGCAAACAGTGAGACCGCGGTTCTACGGTCCGCCATCGAAAGGAAGACTCCGTCAGGGCAGAAGAAAACGTTCCCGAAAACATGGTATGAAGCCACGGCCCATTGTATCCCTTTCTTGTGCAGCGTGGACAGCACGTCGATAATGTTATCGAGAGAGTTCAGCGGAACGCCCAGCATTCGGGACATGAACCTGTGGTCGATTTTCGCGATGGTTGGTCCGGCGTCAAGGGCTTCAAGCAACGGTTCTCCTGCCGAATCGATAACCGTGGGAATTCCGAGCGCCCGTGCTTTCCGAATCAGTTCCGCATACACACCAGTCTTCGTTCCGGGGGGCAGAGAACCGCCGATAACGATCAGTCTCGCTCTCTGGAGCATTCTGGCGTACATCCGCATAAATCGTTCCTGCGCAGCCTCGGAAACGTCGGGTCCCGGTTCCGACAAACCCGTCCCAACATTGCCGTTCCCGTCAATAATATAGACATTGGTTCGCGTTTCGCCGCGAACATGGATAAAGCTCGTTGTAATCCGTTTTCTTCTCAGGGAATCAAGAATATACGAACCGTTGAATCCGGCCAGATATCCCATAGTTGTGGAGTCATACCCCAGCTGACGAAGCATGATCGACACGTTGATTCCCTTTCCGCCGGGAGTCCGGTCAGCCTGTGTGGAACGGAACCAGCCTCCGGGACGGAAATCCGTAACGACAAATTCTTCGTCGACGGCAGGATTGAGAGTGACGGTAACAATCATGGGCTTCCCTCCATAACGATCGGACGCCTGGGAAAAAACGGGCGTCCGATCGTTGACATGTTGTGTCTATTTCAGGAAAGAAAGTACTTTTTCCAGCGTAGCGGGGGATTCTGTCCGGACAACTTCACCCTTCCGGAGTTCCACAAGAGTCGGCATTCCCGGCAATTCCAGTTTCTCCACCATTTTCCCGTTGCGGTACCCGTCCACAAGCGTGAGTTTCTTTCCCATCGTTTCCGCTTCCTTAAGGGCTTTTTCGCTGAGTTGCACCTGGTTCCCGTCAATACTCGAATAAAAGAACGCGACGACGTGCTCCGGTTCCATCAGCAGGGAACGAAGGTGCACCTGCTCATTGATGTAGGATACCGCGGACATGGCTGCTACGGCGCCATCTCCTGCAGCGGTTATGACCTGACGCAAGCCCTTCTCACGCACGTCGCCCGCCGCATAGATTCCTTCGACGGATGTCTCCATATCTTCGTTCGTGATGATCCAGCCGCCCTTTGCGGCCTTGACAAGTCCGCGAACCGGCTCGTCGTACGGCGCCTGGCCGACGAACATGAAGACGCCGGCAACGGCGAGATTGGAAACTTCACCGGTCTTGACGTTCTTCAAGACGATGTTTTCCACCATCCCGTCTCCTTCGATGCGTTCGACCACGGAGTTCCAGACGGGTTCGATCTTCGGATTGGAAAGCGCATGCTCGATCGCGGCGCGGTCAGCACGGAATTCGTCGCGGCGATGGACGATATACACTTTCTTCGCAAATTTGGTCAGATAGGTCCCCTCTTCGACGGCGGTGTTTCCTCCGCCGATAACGGCGATGGTTTCATCCTCGAAGAATGCCCCGTCGCAAACGGCGCAATAGCTCACGCCTTGGCCGATATGTTCCGCTTCGCCTTCGCACCCGAGACGACGGAAATACGCGCCGGTGCAGATGATGACAGCTTCCGCCTCAATCTCTTCCTTTTCCGTAACCACGATCTTCCGCCCCTCACGGATCTCAACCTTTCGAACATCCGTGTCGCGGAATTCGGTATTGAATTTTTCCGCGTGCTCGCGGAACATGTTTCCAAGTTCCTGTCCGCTTGCATGTTTCACTCCAGGCCAATTTTCTATCTCATCGGTGATGTTGATCTGTCCGCCCGGAGTCCCCTTTTCAAGCAAGAGGACATCCAATCCTGCCCTGCGGCCGTAAATCGCCGCAGTCAGACCTGCCGGCCCGGCGCCGATAATGACGAGCTCCCTTTTTTCCATTACTGCCATCTCCTCTCAAGCACATAGCTATTTAAAAAGCGTTTTTATGACCACATGG
>CALMZW010000052.1 GCA_937870605.1 uncultured Synergistaceae bacterium | reverse complement strand
CCGGCGTCCGCAAGCGCTGTGAGCGACGGCTCAACCGGCAGCGTCGTCCACAGCGGAACGCCCCAGGAGCTTTCGAGCCGGCCCGTGTGGCTTCCCCCGAACAGGTCGATCCGCTTCCCGCAGTCGGGGCACTTAAGCCACGCCATGTTCTCCACGACGCCGATCAGCGGGACGTCAAGCATCTTCGTCATCGCCGCCGCCTTCTCGACCACGAGGACCGACAGCTCCTGCGGCGACGTGACCAGCACGAAACCGTCCACCGGAATCGACTGCATCACCGACAGCGGCGCGTCCGACGTTCCGGGCGGAAGGTCGATGAACAGGTAGTCGAGTTTCCCCCAGTCGAGGTCCGTGTAGAACTGCGTGATGACGCTCCCCACCATCGGGCCGCGCCACACGACCGGCTTCGCCGGGTCGTCGAGCAGCAGGTTGATGGACATGACCCGGATGCCGGCCGTCGATACGGCCGGTTCGAGCTTCTCTCCGGTCGGCTGGGGAAGATGCTCCAGCCCGAAGAGCTTCGGGATGGACGGTCCCGTGATGTCGGCGTCGAGGATTCCGGCCTTCAGCCCCTGCTTCGCCGCCGCAAGCGCCAGCATCGACGTGACCGTGCTCTTGCCCACGCCGCCCTTGCCGCTGCCCACAGCGATGATTCGTCCGATATGTTCGTTCGCCATGCGATATTGCCTCCCGGTCAGAACCTCCGCCCTCCCTTCCGGAGAGCGGTGCATCGCATCCATAATACCACGAACCCCCGCAGGCGGTTCCGCGGGGGTTCGCAGCATCTCCGGCATATTTTCGTTACGGCGGGGAACTACTTGAACGACGCGGTTCCCTCACCGGTTTTCTTGTTGTACTTCAGCGTGACCTCGCTGACCTTCTTCAGCGGAATATTCTCCCATTCGATCGAGTTCCCGTCGCTGTCCTCGATGCGTAGGTCCCACATCGAAGCGTTCTCGCCCCGGTCGAACGTGATCTCGACGGACTCTCCGTCCGGGAGCGTGTCGTCGCCCAGGATGTCCTCTTCCCAGTCGTTGCTCTTCGACGGGCTGACATACACGGCGTTAATCTCGACGCCCGTCTTGTTGACGAGCACGAAATCCTGCGCTCCCGCGAACGCAGCGGCGGATGCGAGAAGCACGAAGAACATCGACAGCAGAAGCAGCGTTTTTCTCATTGTTGTTTCCCCCTTTGGAATCGTTCCACTTTAGCGGCGCGCCAGGATGCGACGCCGACGTTTCGGCATTATACTCCCCGGTCCGCCCGTAAATCCATCGGAACGGCGGGTGATTTCGGACAAAAGCCCGCGCGATCTCACGGTTTTTCCCCGAGTTTCTCTCTCTTTCACCGCGACACGTCCCGCCCCTTCAGCGCGAACCAGACCGTCCCCGCGAGACCGAAGAGCGACGCGGTCCAGAAGTTCACGGCGGGCGAGATCATCCAGAGCAGCGCGCCGCCGAACGCGGCGACGGACACGACGACGTCGCGCATGAGGTAGTACAGGCCGAACATCGCGGCCTGACGATCCTCGGGCGACAGGTCGAGGATCAGGGACTTTCGCGTCGGCTCGCCGAACTCCTTGAGCCCGCGGACGACGAACGCCGCTGCGAGCGGCCAGAACGACCGGGAGTAGTAGAGGACAACCGGGAAGGCCGTGAAGAAGCAGAAGGTCATGAGGACGAAGATCTTCTTGCCGCCGCGGTCGGCGAGGTACGCGACGGGGATGTAGACGAGAACGGCCGTGGCCATCTCGATGGCCGTCAGGACGCCGAACCGCCACGCGGACACGGGTTCCGGGATGACCTTCATCGCCCACACGACCGCGAACGCGTACGGGATCTGCTCGCAGAACCGGATCAGGATGTCCGACACGAGCAGATTCTTGAGGTCGGGGCTCATCAGGCGGAAAATCACGAACGGGTTCTTCTCGGCGTGCTCGATGACCGCGTCGTCCGGGTCGATCAGGACCTGCTGGGCGACGAGCGCGACGAACGCGAGCAGAAAGGCGCCCCCGAACGCGACGCGGACGCCCCAGACCTCGCCGAACAGCCCGATCATCGCGCCGCCGAAGAGCGGGCCGAGCGCCATCGGGATCCGGCGGACGAGCGAGTGCACCGACACGCCCATCGTGCGCTTGTTCTTCGGCAGCGCGCGGGCGATGAGCTTCATCGTCGCGGGCAGCGAGATCGCGGTCCACGACAGGAAGAGGAACGACGCGCCGATGACGGCCTGCCACTTCGGCACGATGATGACGACGAGGAATCCGGCCATCGCCAGGAGGTTGAACACGAGCAGCGCGCGCTTGGTCCCGAGCCGGTCTGCGAGGTACCCGCCGGGGAACGAGTAGAGCGCGGAGAGCAGGTTGTCGAGTCCGTTGAGGACGCCGACCGAAAGCGCCCCGCCGCCGAGCGCGAGAAGGTAAATCGGCAGGAAGCGCTCGGCCATCCGCTCTCCCATGCCGACGAGGACCACCATGACGAGAAGCCCCGCGATGCTTCGCCTGATGCCGAAAAAGTCCAGAAAGCGCTCCTTCCAAGACATTCGACCGACCTCCAGCAATGCCCGGCAGCGGCTACTTCCCGAGCGCCGACGTCCGGACGAGGACGACCACGTTGCCGTCGACGCGCGCGAGCGGCGCGAGGCGTTCGACGGCCGCGGCCTCCCTGTCGCCGACGAGAATCGTCCCGTCGCCGTACAGTCCCGAGGCGCGAATCAGCAGGAACGGCCCCTCGGGCTCGGCCGCCTCGGCCGTTCCGACGAGCCGGGGCACGGCGGACAGGCGACGCGTATTCTTTGGAATTCCGTCGTCGAAGCGGCACATGCCCCGCTCGACAAACGACGCGCGGTCCACGAATTCCGGCCCGTACACGGCCTTGCCGCTCGCGCTGCGGATGCGCAGGACCACGGAGGGCGTCACGTCCAGCTTCCGGGCGTCGACGACGAGCCCCCGGTACGCTCCGTCCGGAACGTCGGGACGCGGCCAGGCTTGCAGCGACGGAACGGCCGGAAGCAGCGCGCGGCGAAGGTCCTTCATCGCGACGCGGCCTTCGAGCGTGTAGACCTTGCCGTCGTAGGCCCCGTCCGTGACTTCGACCTCGGCGATGACCCCCTCGATCGAAAGGCGCATCGGGCCGCCCTTCATGAGGTCTCCGACGTTCCGCCGGGCTTCGACGCGCAGTCCCGCGATGCGTTCGAGAAGATCCCGCCGAAGGTCCACCATCGCCGCGCGTTTGGCCATCAGCTTGCCTTGCGGCGTCCCCACCGAACGGGTGGGCGGCGTTCCCTGCCCCCGCCCGGAGATGTATCCGTCGTCCGTATCCGTCGGGGCCGCCGACGCGACCCCGAGACAGAAGATCGCTCCCAAAAGCGCCGCCACCAGTCGTCGCACAGCGGACTCCTCCTCTTTCTTCTACGCGCCCTCCTTGCGGAGGGCGTTTCCGAACATGTCCCCGAGCGTGACGCCCGTGGGACGCTCCCTGTCCTGTATCGTCCGCATCGCCGCCGACAGCGTCTCGCGGATCTGGTCCGGCGTGTACGACGAGGGGAAGTAGAGGGCTGCGGAATCGTCGTGCCCGCCGCCGCGGACCTTTCGGCCGTCCTTGAGAAGCGCGACCACCTTGCCCGCCGTTTCCGACCGGCTCCGGAGCGATACGGCCCACTCGCCGCCCACGCGCTTCGCGGCCACCGCCACGAGGAAGGGAGGCTTTTCCATGCGGTCGAGGATCAGGCCGCCGAAGTCCGACACGTCGCCGTACTCGAGGATTCCCGGTTCGACGAAGGCCAGTTCGCGGTTCGAGCGATTCACCCGTTCGAGCGCCTTTTGAAATCTCGCCTCCTGCCGCACGACGAAATCCTCGGCCGTGACGCGCTCGCTCTCGCGGAGCACGGGCTCGCCGGAAACGACGCGCGTCATCACGCTCCACGGTCCGCAGAGCGTGATGAGCGCCTGCCAGAGCCGGCCCTCGGGGCGCTCGTTGATCCACAGGTCCCGGTCGTTCGCGATGTCCACGAAGTCCGCGAGGCCCTTGATGCGGTCTGTCTGCTCGCGTGTTCCGTGTTCCATGAGCCACCGGTGGAAGACCTTCGCCCCGCAGACGGACGAGTCGAAGACGATCCACGGACGTCCGCCGTAGCGCGACCCGGTGGTCTCGTGATGGTCGAACGCTACCGGCGCCTCTCCGTCCTTCCACGCACGATCCACCGCGTCCACCGTTCGGGCGTCCTGACAGAACAGATCCAGCACGACGAACGGGACGGACGTTTCGAGGCTTTCGAGGATCAGCGCGTCCACGCTGCCGTATCCCGCGAGCGAGAGACGGACGGGACGTTCCGGGGAATAGGCCAGCCATGCCGTCGCGGCGGCGGCCACGCCGTCGAGGTCCGTATGGCTGATTACATGGAGTACCCTCGTCATCTGGGCGTCGCTCCCTTTCGGTCTTAAAGATAAATACCAGTTTCCCGCAAAGCGGGGGGACTGTCAATTCACGCACTGCGCCGCCGGTGCGCAAGCGTCCACATATCCACAGAATTTACGAATTTTTACGCCAAAACGCCCCCGGGAGCGGACCCTTTATCCACATACGTGGACACATTGTGGATAAGTCCCCGATGCCGCTCTTCGCCCATTGGTAAGGAAAGGTCATAAAGGCTGTGAATTTAATCATCCGGGGAGACGCGCCCCCCTGCGGCTTGACGAATATCCACAGTTTTGTCCGAACCAAATGTGGATATGTGGACAACTTTTGTGGATAGCCTGTGTGCTATCATGGTATGATTCGTTCGCTGGGGGGACCATGGTGGAGAAAAACATCGAACAGATCTGGCAGGACCTGCTTTCCGAAGCCTCGACGAGATTGCCGCAGGGCGCGGCGGATCTCTGGCTCAAGACGTGCATTCCCGTGGAAATACTCGGGGATTCGCTTGTACTTGACGTACCCAACGTCTTCGTCAAGGAACAGATATCGTCCCGTTTTCTGAAGGACCTCACAGTGCTCGTGAAGGAACGCGGCATCGCGGGCGCAGTCGAATTCCGCGTCGGGTCGGAAACCAGGAAGGACGAACAGGTCCGCGCGGAGCGGGCCGCCCAGGGAACGCAGCAGCAGCCGAACTCGCGGAGCGGACTGAATCCGAGCTATGTTTTCAGCACGTTCGTCGTCGGCAAATCGAACCGGCTTTCCAACGCGGCGAGCCTTGCGGTGGCCGAAACGCCGGGCGAAGCGTACAATCCGCTCTTCATCTGGGGCGGCGTCGGACTCGGCAAGACGCACCTGATGCACGCGATCGGGCACTATGCGCTCGACCGCAATCCGAACGCGAAGATCGCCTATATCAGCTCCGAGAAGTTCATCAACGAATTCATCCAGTCCATCCAGAAGAACCGGACGCAGGAATTCAAGTCCAAGTACCGCAACATGGACATCCTCCTGATCGACGACATCCAGTTCCTCGGCAACAAGGAGAGCAGTCAGGAGGAGTTTTTCCACACCTTCAACAGCCTGCACACCACGAAAAAGCAGATCGTCATCTGCTCCGACCGGCCGCCGAAGGATATCCAGAACATCGAGGACCGGCTCGTGAGCCGCTTCGAATGGGGGCTCGTGACGGATATCCAGTCCCCCGACCTCGAGACGCGAATCGCCATTCTCCAGAAGAAGGCGCAGCTCAAGAAGTACCAGATTCCCGAAGACGTCATCCTCTTCCTCGCGCAGAACATCCCGAGCAACATCCGGGAGCTCGAGGGCGCGCTGAACCGCGTCGTGGCCTGCGCCGAACTCAACAGCGAGGCGATCACGCCCGACAACGCGGCCGACTGGCTCAAGGACGTGATCCGGAAGGACGTCCGCGGTCCGGTGGGAATCGAGGCGATCCAGCAGGCGGTGGCCGAATCCTTCGGAATGTCCATGGAGGATATGGTCAGCTCGCGGCGAACGTCCGAACTGGCCCTCGCCCGGCAGGTCGCCATGTTCCTGTGCCGGAAGAAAACCGAGGCCAGCCTGCAACAGATCGGTCTCGCCTTCAAGAAGAAAGATCACACGACCGTGCTCCACGCGCAGCGGAAAATCGCGCAGCTTGTGGAAGAACAGCCGCGTATGAAGCAAATTGTGGACAACATAGAGCAAAAGCTGTGATTTTCCACTGAACGGGGCGTTGGATAAGTCAAAAAGCCGGGTTCTTCACAAAAAAATTGTGGACAATGTGTATAACCCCGTTCCCATCCACACAAGACATGCACGTTGTTTTTCACGGCCGGCCGCTGCCGCCGAGGCCCTTTTCCACAGTATGCACAGCCCTTATTACTACTATTACTGCCTTTTCTCTTGAAAGACAATAATAAAAGAAGAGGATGAAGGCCCGCGAGTTTTGTGGACTTCATCGGGGGAGGAGACCAGGGATGAAACTGGAAATCACAAAACAGGAGTTCATGAAGAGCTGGCAAATTGCGGAGCGGACGGTCAACCCCAGAAGCACAATCACCTCCCTGACGGGAATCCTGTGCCGTCCGGCGACGGTCGAAACGGCCGTCCTCCTGGAAGCCACGGACCTGAAGACTTCGGTGACCTGCGTCGTCGAAGGAGTCCGCGTCATCGAGGAGGGAGAGACGGTCTTTCCCGTGCGTATCGCCGGGGAGCTCTTCAAGAAGGCCCCGACGGACGTCTTCACGGTGACGATCGGCGAGGGAACCGGGTACATCACCGCCGGCCGGAACCGGTACCGCTTTTCGACGTATGCGTCGAAGGATTTTCCGAAGCTTCCCCGCGCCGACGCGGCGACTCCCTTTTGCGACATTCCGGCTCTGGATCTGTCGCGCGCCCTGACGGAAGGAAGCATCGCGGCGACCGTCACGGACGAATTCCCGAAGTACCTGAGCGCCTGCATGCTCAAGGTCAAGGAGGGGCGGCTCCTCGTCGTCTCGACGGACGGAAAGCGACTGTCCCTCGCGAAGGCGGGCGTCCTCGCGAGCGGCGAGGAGACGGACGTCCTGCTTCCGATGTCGGGCCTGAAGGAACTCATGCGGATCCTTTCGACGATCGATCCGGAGTTTCCGGTCCGGATTCTCGTCGACGATTCGCTCGTCTTCTTCCAGATGGGGAGCCTGGAATTCTCCGTCCGGCGCGTGGAGTCCTCCTTCCCGAACTACGAGAAGATCCTGAACCCGGACAGCACGACGACGATGGAGATCGACCGGACGGCCGTCATCGCGGCGCTCGAGCGCATCGACGTCATGGTCCGGGAATACAACCGCATGGTGGTTTTCAAGATGGATGCCAGCGGCGAGCTGCACATGTCCGGACGAGCGCCGGAGATCGGCGAGGCCCGGGAGATCATGGAGGCGGGGATCACCGGCGAATACATCCGGATCGCGTTCAACGTCGGCTTCCTGCTGGACGGCCTGAAGGCGCTCCAGGGGGAGAAGGCCTACATGCGCTTCAACGGTCCGCTCGGGCAGGTCTGCCTCGTTCGGCAGGGGGAGGATTCCTTCCTGTACATGCTCATGCCGATCAAGCTGACCGAGACGGATGTCGCGGAAATCGAGGAGTCCGACGGGGCCGCGGCGTCCGGTGAAGCGGAAGAAGGGGACGACGCGGAGTAGCGTATGCGCTGTTCCGTCACGGTCACGCGGTTTTTTCGGAACCTTCAGCCCCGCCGGGTGGAATGGGAGGCGGGGCTGAACTGTCTCACCGGCCCCAACGGAGCCGGAAAGACGAACATCATCGAGTGCCTTCACGCGCTCTCCGGCTGGGGGTGCTTCAAGACCGGCGCGTCTCCCGTCGCGTGGGATTCCGGCGAACCCTCGGCGTACCTCTACGGGGAGTTCGAGGGCGAGGAGTCCGTCACGGTCGGCGTCCGGGTCGGATCGCGGACGCTCGTGCAGTGCGGCGGACGGCGCGCGAGCTGGACGAACGTCCGCGAGCGGGTTCCGTCGCTCGCCTTCCTCGCCGGAGACCTGTCGCTCGTCGAGGGGACGCCCGGCGTGCGCCGCGCGTTTCTCGACAGGCTCTGCACCCTCCTCTTTCCCCCGTACGCGTGGAAACTCTCGGAGATGCGCCGCGCGTTGCGCTGCCGCGGAATGCTGCTCAAGCAGGGGCGGAACGCCGCGATGACCGCGAAGGTCCTCTCGCCGCTCGTCTCGTGGATCTGGGAGAGCCGCCGGTCGTCCGTCGCGATGCTCGCCGCGGGGCTCGAACGCCTTTCCGATTTGCTCCCCGCGCCGCTCGAAATGCGGCACGCGCGAGGCGGCGGCGGCGGTGCGGACGACCCGCTCGAAGACTTCGCGCGCGGACTCGAACGCTACGGGCAACGCGAACGGGAAGCGCGCATCCCCCTGGTCGGCCCGCATCGCGACGACATGATCCTGACGAACTCCGGCAGGCCCGTGCTCTCCCTGAGCCGCGGGCAGCGCCGCCGGACGGCCGTCGCGCTCATGATCGCGGCGGGGTTCGCGGTCGAGAAGACAGTCCGGCGGACGCCGATGCTGCTTCTCGACGAAATCGCGGCGGAACTCGACGCGGACGGTCATCGCCGCACCGTGAACGCGCTGCTTTCCTCGGGTTTCCAGGTCTTTGCGGCCACGGCCGAGCCCGTCGGGACCGACTGGCCGGGGGGGGTCTACGTCGTCGAGGCGGGAAGCGTCCGCCGCGTCGGGTAGGGTTTCATAAAAAACGGCTCCGGCCGGGATAATGATTTGGGGAACTATTCGGGAAGCGGGAAGGAAGAGGAAAAACGCATGGGAACGACGTATGACGTCATCGTGATCGGGGGAGGGCACTCCGGGTGCGAGGCCGCGCTGGCGGCCGCCCGGATGGGAGTCCGGACCCTCATGCTGAACCTGTATCTGGACAATACGGCCCTGATGCCGTGCAACCCGTCGATCGGAGGGCCCGCGAAGGGGCACCTCGTCCGCGAGGGGAGCGCGCTCGGCGGCGAACAGGCGCGGGCCGCGGACGCGTCGACGATGCTGATCCGGTGGCTGAACACGTCGAAAGGGCCGGCGGTGCGGGCGCTCCGCGCGCAGTGCGACCTTCACGACTACCGCGACCACTACGTGAAGGTTCTCGAGGCGACGCCGAATCTCGATGTCCACCAGGACACCGTGACGGACCTCGTGATCGAGGGAGGACGGATCCGGGGCGTTCGGACGCTCTACGGGCTTGCGTACGACGCGACGACCGTTGTCATCACGGCCGGGACGTACCTCCGGAGCCTGGTTCACGTCGGCTTCACGTCGTTTCCGTCGGGACCGATGGGACAGAACCGATCGACGGAACTCTCGAAATCGATGGAAGAAGCGGGAATCGTCCTGGAGCGCATCCGGACCGACACGACGCCGCGGCTTCACGCCGACACGATCGACTACGCATCCCTCGTCGAACAGAAGAGCGACTCGGAGCCCCTGTGTTTCGACCTCTGGGGCGAGGGGCGCGTCTACGAGGGGTACTCCTGCACGCTGACGCGCAGCACGCCCCAGACGCACGCCGTCATCCGCGCGAACCTCGAACGCTCGCCGCTGTACAAGGGGAAGATGGAGGGCCTCGGACCGCGCTACTGCCCTTCGATCGAGGACAAGGTCATCCGCTTTCCGGAAAAGGAAAGCCACCCGATCTTCCTCGAACCCGTCTCGCGGCGCAACAGGGAAGTCTACGTCCAGAACTTCTCGACGAGCCTCCCCTACGACGTCCAGGTCGAAATGGTGCATACGCTGCCCGGCTGCGAACAGGCGCACCTCACGAGGGCCGGATACGCCATCGAATACGATTACGTGCCTCCCACGCAGCTCCTGCCCACCCTGGAGACGAAATCCGTGAAGGGGCTCTACTGCGCCGGACAGATCAACGGGACGTCCGGCTACGAAGAGGCGGGCGCGCAGGGACTCATGGGCGGGATCAACGCCGCGCTCGCCGTCCGCGGCGAGGAGCCGCTCGTGCTGCGCCGCGACGAGGCGTACATCGGCGTCCTGATCGACGACCTCGTCACGAAGGGGACGAACGAACCCTACCGGATGCTCACGAGCCGCTGCGAACACCGCCTCCTCCTTCGGCACGACAACGCCGACCGGCGGCTTGCGCCCGTGGGCCGCAGGCTCGGCCTGATCGACGACGAACGCTGGAACGCGCTCCTGAAGCGGTGGGACCGGCGCGACCGCGAGGCGGAGAGATTGCGGTGCGTGAAGCTGACGGCGTCGGACGCGCTCAACGACCGCCTGCGCGAGGCCGGAACCGCGCCGCTCGCGGAGTCGGTCACGGCCGCCGACCTTCTGCGCCGGCCGGAAGTGAGCTACGAACTGATCGCGTCCTTCTCGCCGCCGGAAATGCCGCTCGACGGCGAGGACATCCGCTGCGTGGAAACGGAGATCAAGTACGCGGGCTACATCGGACGGCAGCAGCGCGCGGCCGCGCAGCTCTCGCGAATGGACCATGCGAAGATCCCCGACGACTTCGACTACGCGTCCGTCCCCGGCCTTCTCGCCGAAAGCCGTCAGAAGCTCGAACGCGTGCGGCCGCTGACGCTCGGCCAGGCCGGAAGGATCTCGGGCGTCACGCCGACGGACATCCAGCTGCTGTCGATCGTTCTCGAGACGCGGCGGCGACGGGAAGCGGCGAGGGGAGACGCGTCCGGACGAAGTGGCGCCACATCTCCGGATGGACGGTAATCAAAGGGACAAGCGGGTGCGCATGAAGGGGTTTTCCTCCGGCTCCGCGGAAACAGGATGCGCCGGAGGATATCGGATTGTCCGGAGACAGTAAGGAGGACATGATGCGAAACACAAGAAGTGTTGCGATTGCGGTAGTGCTGGTTCTCGCGGCGCTCCTGAACCCAGGGGCGCGCTTCGCGGCGGCGGCGGGTCTCGACGATCCTCTGGATCCGGCGGCGGAGCGGCACATTCGGGATTTCCGCAACGCGTGGCTCGGAGCGTCCGCCCCGGGGCCGCGCAGGGAGATCGTCGGCCGGCCGACCTATTCGGGAATCGGCTGGAGCATCCAATATCCCCGCGAATGGACGATCCGCGAGGCGAACGAGCAGTTCCTGCACGTGAGAAATCCGTCCGGGACGGCGGCCTTCATCATCGCCAATACGGCGCGGCTTCCGGGGCTTCCCTCGGCCGAAGAACTCCGGGACCTCGTCTTCTCCCGGCTCCTGGGCGGCGGCCCCGCCCGCCTGATCGCGGCCGAACGGAAACGCATCGCGCAGGTTCCGCAGACGGGCGACGACTCAGGCGTCATGAGCCTGTACATCGTGCGCCGGCAGGATGCATCCGGCGAGCTGATGCTCTGTTCGATCCAGATCACCATCCTCTCGCGCGGCCCCCTCGGAACGGACTACCAGTGCTTCGTCCAGAGCTGCCCCGAGCGGCAGTGGGTCGAGACGTGGAAACAGGTCTTCGACCCAATGATCGTCTCGGCGCAGTTCATCTCGTGGTGGTGGTGACCGCGAAAGTTTCCCCGCGCCGTCAGTAGCTCGCGGGCTTGCGGCTGTGCGGCATGTCCGCATCGCCGACGCGGCCGTGGATCGCGACGGCCATCCGTTTCTCGGCCCATCGGGCGAGCCGCACGAACGGGAAGCCGAGGAGGAAGTAGATCGCCGCGACCATGAGCCCCGTGCCGAAGTAGTCGTAGTACGTCGTGGCGACCTGGCCGTAGGCCTTCGTGAGATCGACCATCGTGATGACGGAGACGAGCGACGAGTCCTTGAGCAGCGAGATGAAGTCGTTCGTCACGGGCGGCAGGGCGACGCGGATCGCCTGCGGCAGGACGACGTGCCGGAGCGCCTGGAAGCGCGTCATGCTCAGCGCCATCGCGCCCTCCATCTGGTGCCGCGGGATCGCGAGCAGCCCGGCGCGGTAGTTCTCCGCCTCGTAGGCCGCGTAGTTGAGCCCGAGGCCCAGAACCCCGGCGACGAACGGGCTCAGCCGGATGCCGATGTTCGGCAGTCCGTAGAAGATGAAGAAGAGCTGGATCAGCACGGGCGTTCCGCGGATCAGCTCGATATACGCGACCGCGAGCCACGACAGGGGCTTCGGCGCGAAGATCCGCACCATCGCGAGGAAGAGCCCGAGCGTGATCGCGAGCAGCATCGCGACAAAGGACACCTCCATCGTCACGAGCGCGCCCTTCGCGAAAACCGGCAGAAAACCCGCATAGCGGTTCAGGCGTTTTTCCCACGTCAGCACGGGCTTCTGGTGTTCCGTCCACGCGCGGAACATCACCGCGTCCGTCTTTTGGGGCGAATGGTCGCGGAACATCTCGGCCATCACCGGAGTCCACAGATTCCAGCGTTCGTAGATCCGCCGCAGTTCCCCCGAATCGCGAAGGCTCGCGACGGCCTCGTTGACCCTCGCGAGCAGCTCGTCGTCGCCCTTGCGGACGGCGATCCCGTATTCCATTTTTCCGATGGGGCGTCCGACGAACTCGATGTTCGGGTTGAACCCGGCGTAGTACATGGCGATCGGATCGTCGAAGAGCGCCGCGTCGAGGCGTCCGTTCTCGAGGTCGGCGTAGGCGTTGATCTCGTCCTCGTAGGTGCGGATGTCCGACACGCCCGCCTCTTCGAGCGTGAAGAAGGCGAGCGACTGCTTGAGCGTGCCGACGACACGTCCGCGGCAGTCGTCGAGCGTCTCGATGCCCGACGTCCCCTTGCGGACGGCAAGCTGCATGAACGTCCGGTAGTAGGGGATCGAGAAGTTCACGGCCTCCGAATGCTCGGGCGTGATCTCGAGCCCGTCGATCGTGACGTCGTAGAGGCCGCGGTTCAGGCCCGGAATGAGGTTGTCCCATCCGTTCTGGACGAAGACGGCCCTGCGTCCCAGGCGGGCCGCGACGGCCTCGATGATTTCGACCTCGTACCCGATCAGGCGGTTCTGGTCCTTCGGGTCCCAGAACATGTAGGGCGCGCCGCCCTCGGTGTCGCCGCCCCAGCGCAGGATCGCGGCGTCGGGCGGGACGCGCTCCACGCCGGCCATGTCGTCTTCCGGCTCGGCCGAAGCGACCGTCGCGTCCGCGGAAACCGGCGATTTTCCGCCGCCCGTCATCCCCTGCGCGAAGGACGCAACGGAGCCTGTCAGCGTGAAAAAACAGAACAGCAACGCGGCGGCAATGCGGCGAAGGGTCCGGTCAGACATCAGAGGTACTCCTCGGAGAAGTGCCGCAGGAACGCGCGCGTGCGCTCGCTCTTCGGCGTTGTGAACAGGACATCGCCGTCATCTTTCTCAACGATCTCCCCTCCGTCCATGAAGATGATGTAGTCCGACGCGTTCCGCGCGAACCGCATCTGGTGCGTGACGATGATCTGGGTCATCCCCTCGGCGTCCAGATCCTTCATGACCTGGAGCACTTCGCCCGCGAGTTCCGGGTCGAGCGCGGACGTCGGCTCGTCGTAGAGCATGACCTTCGGGTTCATCGCGAGCGCCCGCGCGATGGCGGCGCGCTGCGTCTGGCCGCCCGAGAGCGTCGCGGGGTAGCGGTCCGCGAAATCGCGCAGGCCGACCTTGGCGAGAAGGCGCATGGCGTTTTCCTCGGCCTCGCGGCGGGATTCCCCCTTGACCGTCATCGGCGCGAGGATCACGTTGTCGAGCACCGTCCTGTGGGGAAAGAGGTTGAACGCCTGGAAGACCATGCCGACCTCCCTGCGGATCTCGTGGCACGCGTCGAGAAACGCGCCGTCGAGCCGCGTATCGCCCGGCGACCTGCGGACCGTGACGCCCGCGATCGTGATCGTTCCGGAGGTGATGTACTCCAGGCAGTTGAGGCACCGCAAAAACGTGGATTTTCCGCAACCCGACGGGCCTATGATCGAGACGAGGTCTCCTTCATGGATATCGATGGAGATGTTGTTGAGGACTTCCCCGTTTTCGTAACTCTTGCAGAGGTCCGTGACGCGGATAAGGGGATCTCCTGTCATCAGTCGACCGTCCCTTCCCAAA
>CALMZW010000051.1 GCA_937870605.1 uncultured Synergistaceae bacterium | reverse complement strand
GCCTCGCGCATCGCGAGCGCATCGGGCATCGTCCAGAGCGTATAGACGCGCCCCAGGTCGACGCCCGGCAGCGGCGGACGGATCGGCGAGGCGCCCGTAGCCAGAACGAGGACATCATACGGGAAGCGCTTCTCTTCGCCGCTGTTTATGTCCGTCACATGCACTGTTCTGTTCCCGCGGTCGATGCGGGTCGCAATGTGCCGCGTCAGAACCTCCACGCGCTTGACGTTGCGGAAATACGCCGCGTCGCGCATCACGCCGAGCGCCGTTCCCGCGAGCTGACGATATTCGGACACGATCCCCCCCACATAGTAGGGAAGACCGCATCCCGCGTAACTCACCCAGTCGCCCTTCTCGAGCATCGTCACGTCCGCGTCCGCGCAGACCCGCATGAGCCTCGACGCGGTCTTCGCGCCGCACGCGACGCCTCCGACGATCACAACCCGCTTCGTCATAGAAGTCTCCTCCTTATATAATGAACGTTATCGGTATGTGTCCGGGAAAATTCCTCAGGAACGCGTTAGTCCGGATCATCCATCGTATGGAAGCCCGCAGCCTCGATCTTCCGCTCGGCGCACACGGCCTTCACGCGCTCCTCCGCGTCGCAGGGGAACTCGCACGCAAGGCCGCAGCTCGCCGAAAGGCTGCGCGGCACGGGAACCACCTTGACCGCGAGACCTTCCTTCCGAAGCGTTCGCTCGAACAGAATCGCCATGCTCGTGATGTGGAACGTCGCCAGACACTTCATCTCAATCGCTCCTGTCTTTGTAACGGGTGTATGCGCTGGAAATAATACCATCCCGGTGTGTTCCGGGTGAATATGCCGCGAAACCGCATCGGTAAATGGGAAAAAAGCCGCCCTTTAAGAAAAGGAAAATACTTGACATCGCTAAAGGAGTGTGTAAACTTGGTCCGTATATCCTGCACCCCGCGCGGAAGTCTCTCCCGAATGTGGTCAACACAGGACATATTCGCTTGCGTTTCTTGGAGAGATTCCGTAGAATCTGTTATAATCGCGGATGCGGGGTGTCCGCCTTTTGGGGGCCCGCATAAAACGGGGACCAAGAGATATTCTGGCAGCCTGATTCATTCGAACGGAAGGGGGGATCCGCCCACCGGAGAACGGCACCGACAACCGAATATCGCGCGCGTGGTATGAAGTGTTGGCGTTTTTTCGGAAGCGGCGACCCGGGGAATTCGGACTCCGGCAAGCCCGATCGGTTTTCATAATGCAGATTTCTTTCCGAAAAGGAGGAATTACTGGATGAAGAAGCTTTCATGTTTTGCGCTTGTGGTCGCACTGGTTCTGGCGGCCGGATCCGCTTTCGCCATGACGACGTCGAATGCCTCGAAACTCGCTCCGTACGACACGACCGCGGATTTCGACATGTTTACTATTTCTGCGGACTACTGGAACGCCACCATGGCGTCCGGCGTTTACAGGGGCGTTGAGAAGTACACCTGGGCGACGAACAAGTCGA
>CALMZW010000050.1 GCA_937870605.1 uncultured Synergistaceae bacterium | reverse complement strand
GGAATTCAGAAAGCTGTGCGGTCGAGAGCTTGACGAACTTGTACGTTTCGGGCGGTTGCGTGAAGCCCTGCGCGTATTTCCCGAGTTCCGTTCCGATGATTTCGGATTCCTTGACGGAGGAAGAGAACACGATAGGGGATATGCCGGACGCCATGCCGCCGTGGTACAACACCGGCTTTCCGGTCAGCCATGAATACTTTGTAGGCAGAGTGCCGGAGAGTCCCGGAATTCGGTCTTTGATCCGGTCGAGTGCCCCGGAGAGTTCGTGCATTTCCGGGTCAACGATACGTCGCGTTTGTGCAAGGAACGAGGGGATGTAGCTGAGTCCTCGCTGTCGCAATACCCACGTTGCGTTTCTGTCAGGATCCATGACGGCAGATAAGGTATCACTCAGCCCCTTCAGATACGTTTTCGACGTAAGGTTCTTCGGCATAGCAAAGAGCATCGCAGCAAGCGTCTGGCCGAATTCGGCATCTTCATCCCCTCCGGCTGCGGCGATTTCCGAAACGTCCGCGCAAATGCCGAGGATCATTCCGAACGGGTCAAGCCGTCCGTAGCTAACGTACTTGTCACCGACCTTGAGCGAGTAGGGCTTCCAGCCGGTGGCGAGCAACGCTTCCTTCTGTACTTTGTTCTTCGGGCCGCCACCTGTGATATTGCCCTGCATCGCGGCCATGATTCCGGTGGCCCAGATCAACCCTCCGACCTTGAGCCGTCCCTGTGCGATTGCCGCCGCCCTGCCACCCTGTTCCATCGCTTCCTTGTAGCTTTTCATAGCCACTTGAGCAAAGCCGGGCGTGTGACGTCCTACGTCCGCGAGGATGTTCACCGGCGTGCGGATGAACGGCAGTATCGGACGCAACCACGGATGTTCCATGACTGCGGACGATATTTTCGACGACAGGCTTCCTTTGCGCAGCGGCGTCTGGAATGTCACATCCTGCGCCTCTTCGAGAGCGTCTTTCACGACGCCTGTACCTTGCGGAAGCATCGTTCCGTTGGAAAGTTTCTTCGGGACGAACGCCAGGTCAAAGTTGTCCTCGACGAATTGCGCAATGGCTTTCGGGTCGTTTGCAAGTTTGCCTTCCGATACCATGCGTTTCGCCGTCTGCGTCAGGTCGATTTTGAGCTTCGCCCGATACGCGAGTTGTGACGTGAATTCGTCGGCCGACATGAGGAACCGCGTCGGAAGGTTGATGACGCTTCCGAGCGCGTTTATGGCTTTGCCCGTCCACGTCGTGGGATCAGCGCCGAATGTTTCCGCAACCCATGCACGCGAGGGGATTTCGACGATGCTTGTTCCCTTGAGAATGTTGTCGCCGGATTTGAACGCGGTGACGGCCATCTTCCACGCATCACCGAGTTGTGAAAACATAGCGCCGTACGCCTTGACGCCCTCTTCAAAGAGCGCCTTGTCGTTGATTGCAAACGCCCCGCCCTTGAAGCCGCCCCACCCTCCGAGCATCTTTTCGATCGGGTTGGTGAACGCCATCTTGACGCCGGTCGAAAGGACGTTGACAAGGTGCGTCGTCAGGCCGGAGAGAACGCTGTTGATCCAGAATTCGTTGTGGAGCGCCCAGAATTTGCCGGTCTTCGGGTCGATATTGAGGGCTTTCGTGAGCTTCACCGGGTCGTCGGCAACCGCCGCGATACGGCCGTAAATGCCATTCCGCTGCTGTACAGTGGCGTTCGCGAGTTCGGCCATCTGCTTTTCGTAGAAGCCTTTGAAGTCGTAGCTTCCGTATTCCACGTTCTTGAACATGTTGAGTCCGCGGCCGGTGCCTGTTTTGATCCGTTCCATGTACGCAGAGATTTCGTAGGCGTTTTTCATTACTGTGTTGAACCGGGCTTCAAGCGCCGCAAACGCTTCTGTTCCGTTCGCTGTCTGCTGCATGAGCGCATGGATGTTCTTCAGCTTCACCCCTGCGTCGTCAAGCGCCAGCTTGCCGAGGACAACGGTTTCGTCAAGCCGATCGGCTGCATTAGCCGTGAAGCCGAGACGCCGTTTGAGCTTTTGAAAACTTCCTCCAAGATCGTCGAGGAAGTCTATAGTGTTTTGCGTTGCTACTTGCCACGCTTTTGTCGTTTTGATACGGGGGTCAAGGTAAGCTCTGGAAAGATCGCTTGTCGCTTGCGCCAAGTTCTTTCCCTGTTCCGTAGTCAATCCTTCGGTGTTGAGCATATCGCCGCGCTCATATCCGCGTCCTGCCGGTGGTGCGTCAATCGGTCGTCCGTGTTCTTCCACGTGCTTGATTTGCTGTACGAGCGCGTCACCGTCCGCTTCGATGTCGAAACCGAAGTAGGCGTTCTTGATCCGTTCCGCTTTTTCCAACACTTCAAGCTGTTCCGTAGGTTTGAGGCCGAGTTCGGTGAGCTTCGCCGATTGTGTTCCTTCGACGACGCCCTTGCTTACGGCCGCGTCCGCTTCGTCTGCGTGCTTTAT
>CALMZW010000049.1 GCA_937870605.1 uncultured Synergistaceae bacterium | reverse complement strand
CACGCGCAGCTCCTTTCTTCGCTCCGCTGTGAGGACGAAGGGGTTCGGCGTCTCGTTGTGATCAGCGTTTTCCGGTTTCATGCGAAGACCTCCTATTTTAAATTATATTTTATAATTTAAAGATAAGGTAGTATGTTATACAGTCGTTCGAGATAATGTATTCATATATCTCCCATCGATGTCGGCGGACGCGCTTGCGTCTCCCGGGAGAACAGCGGCGGTATTTCGCAGAACCGCACCGGGCGCCCGTCCCACACGTCGACGCCGACATTGACGAACGGACCGATGCGCCGCCAGAGCCGATGGACGTGTCCGCACACATACCGCCCCGGAATTTCCGCGATAACGTCGCTTAGCGCCCCGTAATCTTCTGGACGGCCCGTATAGCGGTCGCCGGCGCATCCCGCACGCTTCACAAACGGGGCGACGACGTCCCGGGGCGAGTGCAGGACCGTGAACGTGTCCCCATCGGCCTGAAGGACCGCGACGTCGCCGAAACCGAGGAAGCCTGCGGAGAGATATTCGTCTTCGCGGAACGTGTCGTGGTTTCCGCGAACGAGATACTTCCTTCCGCGAAGCCGTTCGAGACACCGCCGCATCCGCTCCAGCCGGAACCGCACAGTTTCCGACGACGCCGAGTCTCCCCTGCACCCCTTCCAGAAGAAGTCGCCCGCGAAAATGACGACGTCACCGGGCCGGACGATTTCGTTGTACCGCGTGACGAGAGATTCTTCCATCTCCTCGATCGTGGCGGACTTCCGGTTGGGGCAGTACCGGAGGATGTTCGGGTGCGAGAGATGCCAGTCCGCCGTCAGCACGAGGGACGAAAGGTCGAGATCCGTCGGGAGCGCAAGCTGTTTCCGCTTTTTCGCCAGGAGAGGCGAGTCGGGCGCGGTCGTCATATCCTTCAGTCGCACGACGCGGTCAGACGTCGTCGTAGAAGAGCGAAAAATTCCGCTTCCGGACGAAGCCTCGCGGTCCGGGAATCACGGTCGTCGGATCTTCGAGCATCGCCAGCGCCGCATCGAGCGGAACCGGGGCGAAGTCCCAGAGGTCCAGGCCGACGTTCACGATCGGGCCGAGCTTTCGGAACGTCCTGTGGACGTGGCCGCAGAACCACTCGCCGGAAAGCGCCGCGCCCTGTTCAAGCACCGTGGCGACGCGGCCGTACCCTTCGGGCATGTCCTCGAAGCCCGAAACGAGATGCCCGACGACCGGCTCCGGCGAATGAACGCACCGGACGATCCGGTCGCGCCGTTCGCCGCAGCGCAGCAGGATCTCCTTTGTCGCCACGGCGTCGAACCCGGCCTCGAGATAGAACGACGCCGGGAAGCAGTCGTGGTTGCCCCGCAGCAACAGTTTGCGTCCGCGAAGCGGGGCGAGAAACTCTCGGACTATCCGCAGATGCTTCGGATCTTCGGCGACCCACCCCCAATACAGGTCTCCGAGAAAGAGCACGGTCGCATCGTCCCGCGTCACGGCGGCGTTGTGCCGTTCGATGAGGCCGTCCCGCATCGCGTCGAGCGAAGGAAAGGGGCGGTCCTCGAAATCCGTCACGCCCTCGTGTCCGAGGTGGTGGTCGGCGCAGAGGAACACTCCCGCGCCGCACGGGATGTCGAGAATGTCCGTTACGGCCGGACCGGAATCCGCCTGCGTCATGTTCCTCGCCTCCGATCTCTCCTGATGTCGCGCTCTCGTCTCCCGGGGCGGGGACGATTCCTCGTCTTTGACATATAAA
>CALMZW010000048.1 GCA_937870605.1 uncultured Synergistaceae bacterium | reverse complement strand
GTCCTCACGGCCGCGAACAGATCGCTCGCCGGATCGGCCAGGGCGCTTTTCACGTTGGCTGCGTCCGCGTCGCCGACGATCGACCGGGGTTCCGGTTCGGACGCGCCGGAATAGCCGGAAAAGGCCGTGGCGGACCTGTTCGGGGCGCTTCCGATCTGGTTCGTTCCGTCTGAGGTGTATCCGTTGTAGACGTAGATGTTGTCCGGCGTGTTTCCGGCGATCGTGCATGCGCTCTTCAGCGAGAGAGAGCCGCCGCCTCCGATGCCGCCCCCGCGCTTTCCGGCGGAGTTGTTCCGGATCGCGCTTCCGGCCAGGGTCGCTGCGGCTCCGTCGTTGTAGAGGCCGCCTCCCTCGCCCTTCGTCTGGGACGCCCGATTCGATTCGACGGCGCAGTTCGTCAGCGTCGCCGTTCCCCCCGTGAAGCAGACGCCGCCCCCAAGATATCCGCAGGCGTTGTTTCGGACGGCGCCTCCCGACACGGTCAGGGTTCCGCCGCCGTGAACGCCGCCTCCGTCGCCATAGGAGTCCGTCGTGTTCGATTCGACGACGCAGTTCGTCAGCGTCGCCGTTCCCGAAAAGGCGACCCCGCCGCCGAAGAGCGCGCCCGTATTGTTCTTCACCGTGCAGCCGGTCATCGTCAGCGTCCCGTTGGACACGTAGACGCCGCCTCCGGAGTAGGAGCTGTTGAGCAGCGTGTTGCCGGAAATGACGCAGTCCGTCAGCGTCGTTGCGGATCCGTCGTCCGCGGCGATGGCGCCGCCGTTGCCGCGGCACCGGTTGTTCTGGAGGACGCATCGTTCCATGATCAGCGTCCCGGCGTTGTCGACGGCGCCGCCGTACCCGCCCGACGGGAAGGCGCCCGAGAGCGTCAGATCCCTCATGACGGCGGTCGAGCCTCCCGGGATGACGAAAAGGCGGCTTCCCGAGTACTGCGCCGTGATCGTCGCCGGTCCTGCGATCGTGACGGTCTTCCCGGAAGAGATCGATACGGCCCCCTTGAGGGAGACGGTTCGCGCGCCGTCCGCGAACCGGATTTCGTCTCCGTCCCGGCAGTTGTTGACGATCGTCCGGAACATTCCCGTCTTGTACGCCCAATTGGTCGGATCGTCGCCGGGATCGGTCACGGTCAGGACTTCGGCGCGCGCCGGATGCGCCGGTACGAACGGCAGGAGCGCTGCGAGCAGCGCGAGCGCCGGAAGAAACCGAAATGCGAACCTATCGTTGCGTGTCATGGATCCATTCATCTCCTCGACATATTTTGTGGAGCCCGGGCGCGGGATGGGTTCGGGCTCCACGGCATACTCAGGGGGTCTCCCGAATCCTTTTCAGCGCGAACGTTCGCGCCCTTTCGGGACATTGCTTCCCGGATTCAGGAAATGCAGCAGCGGAAGGACGAGCAGCAGCGCAAGCGGCGCGAAACCTGCACCTTCGGCCGCATTGCACCCGCCGCCGCTGCCCGTATCGCCGACGGCCTGTTCGGCCGCGCGCACCGAGCACACGCGGAAGGTCACGATTCCGACGGCCGGTTCGAGGTCGTAGGATCCGTTGTCGGCCACGACAGATCGCCAGGTCATGAGTCCTTCGCCGGGGGCGAAAAAGTCCGGCGGCGTCACGCCGTCGGGCAGCGTCCCGCCGGGCGGCAGCTCGAACTGGACGCCCCTTCCCGGCATGTCGTAGCCCGTGTCGTCGGCGCGCGCGAAGAGCGCGTAGTACCGCGCCCGCGCGGGGTAGGACGCGGTGTATTCCACGACGAGGTCGGCGCTCTCGATCGCGACGCCCTCGAACGTGTTTGCGTAGTAGAGCGACGCCGTCGCGTCACCCGAAATTCCGCCGAGGTCGTTCGAGAGGGTCGTCTTCACGGCATCGAACAGGTCGCTCGTCGGATCGGCCAGATCGTTCTTCACCTTTGCGACGTCCGCGTCGCCGATGATCGACCGGG
>CALMZW010000047.1 GCA_937870605.1 uncultured Synergistaceae bacterium | reverse complement strand
GCCGATTCCGCCCGTCCCGACGCCGGAACCTGCCGCGGATGTCCGGTCCGGCGATGTCGGCGCTCTTGCGGATTTTCTGCCCGGCTCGAAAGAGCGAACATCCGGAGACGTCACTCCTCGCGGAGAGCAGAAAGCGGACCGGAAAAACCTCTACCGATCGAGAGAAAAGGCTCTTGAGGAGTTCCTTTCCAAGTGGGTTGCCGGAGACGCGGAGGGGATGCACGCGATTCTTTCCGAAGCCTCGCGAAAGACCGTCTCCGTTCAGGCGCTGAAGCGCGACACCATCGACTCGTCGATGCGATGGGCGCTCAAGGACGGATACAAGGTGAAGTGGACGGACGGAAACAAGGCGAAGGTGATCGCCTCCCAGAAGTTCATCCTCATGCGGACCCTGGTGAGCCGGATCATTACGTTGACGCAGGAAGGGCACAGCTGGAGTGTTGTCTGGTAGAATCACCAGATGGGCGCTCGTCGCTTTGGGCGTCGCCGCCGTCGTCCTGTACGCCCGGGGGCTGGTCCACGATCTGTCTTTGCAGACGACCATGGTGCGGAAGGGACTTGCGCATCTTCCCGCAATGGTCGTGGAACATATCGGCGTCGAGCGCGAATTCGCGGGCGTCCTCTGGAAGGGGTCCGTGGACCGCGCCGAACGTGGGGAATCGGGAGTCCTTCTCTCGTCCATCGACCTGCTGGGGGAGTGGCCCGAAGGACGGCGCGTGAAATTCGTCGCGCCCGAAGCCCGCTTCGAAGAAGTGTCCGAACAGGCGACGCTCGATCACATCAGCGGCGTAATATGGCATGTCGCCGTATCGGCCGACGCATCGGCCAGCCCGGAATCCCCCGACAGGATCTCCGGCGACGAAATTCGTTTTGAAGCGAAGCGGGCCTTATGGAAGAACGGGTCCAGGGAGATCTTTTTCCCTGAAGGCATTGCGATTTTCTCCCCGAAAGGGTCTCTGCGCGGTCATTCCGCCGGCGCCTCTCTGGACGGGGAGTTCCGGATCGAGGGAGGAGCCGTACTGACGTGGGACGACGAAGATCGTTTTCTACGCTGATGAAAAGTGCACACAGGCGGATGCGAGGTTTCTCCGTATCCGGGATGGTCGTTTTCGCGTTTCTTCTGTCGTCGGCGATGGGTCTTTCCGGAAATCCGTATGCATTCGCCGAAGAAGTCCTCAAGCCCGGCGCGGAGGTCACCCTTGACGCCGAGAAAGTCACCTTCGACGAAGCGGGAGGAACCGCGACGGCGGAGGGCGGCGTGCTGCTCCGGTACGGAACGCTTCGCATCAGCGCCGAACATGTGGATGTCGACGCGGGGACGAACATCGTCACCGCGCGGTCGCTTCCCGGCAAGAAGATCGTCATCGTATCGCAGGGAAAGACGCTGGAGGGAGATCAGCTTCGATATAACCTCAAGACCCGCGAGGGCGTTCTCATAAATGCGACGGCGTACGCTCCCGCAGGCGAAGGCGCTCTTTTCATCCGCGGAAAGAACGTCGAGGTCGCTCCCCCGGAGATCGCCATTCAGAAGGGCTGGATTTCGAAAGAGGCGGCCGCTTCCGCGATAAAGGACGGCGAGACCGTCGGAAAGTGGGAATCGGCTTCCTTCTCGACCTGCCCCCTGGACCATCCCCATTACCGGCTTGTAACGCGTCGAGTGACCCTGATTCCCGGGAAGAAGGTCATCGCGAGAAATCCGAGAATTTACATCGGGGATACGTTGCTGTTTTCGTATCCCTTCGACTATATCGTTCGCCTGGACCGAAAGGAACGCGCCGTCGAAGCGACCTTCATGCCGCTTGTTGAGCGAACGTCCGACAAGGGAGTCGGTCTTGGCATCTCCGGCCCGATCGCATGGGATACGGGCAAGGTGACGATCGACGCGATGTACTGGGAGAAGATCGACGAAGAGTGGAAGCTCTCCCTGGAGCAGAATGTCGGCGAAACGCTCACGCTGTTCGCGACGACATCCTACACGTGGGAAGAGACGACGAAAGAGAAGACCTATCGACCGACGTGGGGGCTTTTCACGCGCTCCGGAGACTGGAAGGCGAAGCTCATCTGGTCCCAGCGGGAAGCCGTGGAGGTTGAAAAGAGCGTGGGCGTCACGTACAAGAGCGTCCTGTGGCGCGACCCCGAGTTCTCCATCGTCGGCCCGTGGTGGCGGGATGCGGCGCTCGACTGGTCCTGGTGGCGCGTAAAGGCGACCGCCGGGAGCTACGAGGAAATCTCCGGAGGAACGACGATCAATGCCGACAGAAAGGGCGCCGGCGTTGAACTGTACGGGGAGTCGGAGGGGAACGTGCGCGCTTTCTGGAGCGGATCGTACTGGTATTATCGCTATGACGATCCGTACGACGTGCAGAAGATCGGCGAAGCGACCGTCGGATTCCGGTACGGCCGAGGGACGGTCAGCTTCGGGACCGCCTACGTCCGCAGATGGGTGAGCGGAGAGTCTCCGATGTACTGGGATTCCTACGAGGAGCGGGAGGAAATCCACCAGCTCGTGGACGTGTCTCTTTCGTCGGCATGGGCGTTCTCTCTCCGCGGAGGGTACGACCTCGCGAATTCGACGATGGGCGAACTGGTGTATCGCCTGATTTACCGGAACGACTGTTGCATGGCGTGGGAATTCGTCTATCGGGATGACCGGAAGGGTGACGATGACTGGATGGGGTTGCGCGTAACATTGACGGCCTTCCCCGAAAAGCCCGTTTCTTTCGGAAGCAAGAACCTGAACGATCCGTTCGATCCGCCGAAGGACGCCCCCGCCAGGGACGATGATTGAGAAAAGGGGCGCGTCCTTCGGAGCCGGAACCGCTAGAGAACGGTGATATCGAGAATACGAAGGTATCGGACTCCGCGCGGAACCTTGACCTGCACCTCGTCTCCGACCGTCTTGCCGCTGACGGACTGGCCGACGGGGCTGTGTATGGAGACTTTCTTGTTCTTGGGATCCGCTTCTTCGGATCCGACCATGGTGTATACGAAAAGCTCCCTGTTCGTGATGTCCTCGATCGTAACGGTGGTTCCGACGGCGACCTTGCTGGCGTCGATGTTTGACGTATCGAGAATTTTCGCCTTGCTGAGCTGCGATTCGAGCCACAGAATTCTGCTTTCGAGCTTTGCCTGCTCGTCCTTTGCCGCGGCGTATTCCGCGTTTTCACTGACGTCGCCGAAAGAACGGGCTTCCTCGAGCTGGCGGGAAATCTCCGACCGCCCGTTGCTGCGAAGCTCAATCAGTTCGGATGTGAGCCTTTCGTATCCGGTCTTGGTCATTACGGTATCATTCTCTGTTCCGTTTCGCGCCACGATGCCGCCTCCCTTTACTGGGCTGTTCGCATTGTGATATGGAATTCTAACAGACATTCATTCCGGAGGCAACATCAGGTATTGTGAATCCGATGTTCCGGAGTGAGGCTTGAGTTTCTGTTGTTGCACCGACCGTTGTATAATCAACGCTCGGAAAAGACGGATGTAAATCCAAAGGATGGTGTATGCGTGCGTAATTCAGAAAGCAACAGAGAAAGAAAAGGAACCCCTTCTCACAGGAAAAGCGGTCAGGACTCGCTTCGCTTCATATCGCTCGGCGGCCTGGGAGAAATCGGCAAGAATATGTACCTCATCGAATATGGCGAAGAGATCCTCATTATCGATTCAGGACTGAAATTCCCCGACGAGGAGATGCTCGGCATCGATTTCGTCATCCCCGATATCTCCTACCTTGTGGAGAACAAGCATCGCATCGTCGGCGCGATCATCACGCACGGCCACGAAGACCATACCGGCGCGCTCGCGTTCGTGCTGCCGAAACTGGATATCCCGATCTTCGCGACTCGTCTGACGCTTGCGATGATCGCGCATAAACTCGAAGAAGCCGCTCCGACCTACAAGGTGAAGGCGACCGAGATCAAGGCCGGAGAGACGATTGCGCTCGGTTCGTTCTCGATACGCTTTATGGCGGTCTGTCACTCGATCCCCGACGGCGTCGGACTCGCCGTGAAGACGCCGCTCGGGACCATCGTGCATACGGGCGACTTCAAGCTCGATCCGACGCCGATAGACGGCCGTCTGACCGACTACGGCGGCTTCGCCGATGTCGGGCGCGAGGGCGTGCTTCTCATGCTGTCCGATTCGACGAACGTCGAGCGGAAGGGGTTCACCCTGTCCGAGCACGTCCTCAGCGGGACGCTCGAGAAAATTTTCCGGCTTCACCGCAACCGGCGAATCGTCGTGTCCTCGTTTGCGAGCAACCTTCACAGGGTCCAGCAGGTCGCCGATGTTGCCGCGCGGTTCAACCGGAAAATCGCCTTTATCGGCCGGAGCATGATCGGAAACGTCGAACTCGCGAGGGATCTCGGATATCTGAACATCGACGAAAAGATGATCGTCCCGATGGATGAGATCGGGAGAATCGCTCCGAACCAGCTTGTCGTCATGACGACCGGGAGCCAGGGGGAGCCGTTTTCGGGGCTTGTTCTCATGAGCAAGGGAGAGCACCGGCAAATAACCCTCGGAGAGCGGGATCTCGTGGCGGTTTTTGCGACGCCGATTCCCGGCAACGAAAAGCTTGTCAGCAATACGATCAACCGGCTGTTCGCTCGCGGGTGCGAGGTGATGTACGAGAGCGACAGCGAAATCCACGTCTCGGGACACGCCTCGCGCGAAGAATTGAAGCTCATGCTCAATCTCGTCCGACCGAAATATTTCGTCCCGATTCACGGCGAATACCGTCATCTCGTGCGGCACGCGCAACTTGCCGAAGAGGTCGGGGTTCCCGCGCGGAATGCGTTCGTCATGCAGATCGGCGATGTGCTCACCATTACGGAGAAGAAGGCGCAGGTCAAAGACCGCGTCCAGGCAGGCGGGATTCTCGTGGACGGAATCGCGTTCGGGGAACTCGAGGGCAGCATCCTGAAGGAACGGCGCGAACTTGCGGAAGACGGCGTCATCGCGCTTTCCGCGACGCTCGATTCTGAGGGAATGCTCGCGGCGGATCCCGTCGTGGAGAGCCAGGGATTCCTGCACATGGAAGACGCGGAAACGCTGCGTTCGGAGATCGTGACGGCCGTGCGGCAGGGAGTCGCGGAGATGCGCGGGCTCGGCTCCCTGGAGCCGGACGGGTTGTGTCAGAAGATCCGGACGCGCGTTCGCGATGTCGTCCGGCGGTACAGCAAATCACGCCCGGTTATCATGACGCTGATCTCCGCCGCCGGCGAGCAGCCCGCGCACCCGCAGAAGACGTCGCCCGCAAAGAGCAGGCGTCGCCGATGATGGAGGCCCTTTCTCTCGGGGCGCTCCAGGGGGTCACGGAATTTCTCCCTGTGAGCAGTTCCGGCCACCTCGCGCTTCTTCAGATGCTTCTGGGCTTCAGGGAAGCTCCACTGGCCTACGATGTCATCCTGCACGGCGCGACGATGATGGCGACGCTTCTGTTTTTCCGGCGGGATATACGCGTTTTAACGGGAGAATGGATTTCCGGATTTTTCCGGCCGGAAGGGCGCTCGACGCCCGGATGGCGCATCGGGTGGTCCGTCGTCGCCGGAACGCTCGTGACCGCATTGATCGGGCTCCCTTTGAAGCCGCTGGTCGTCCGTGCGCTGGCGTCTCCCGCGCTGGTCGGGGCCGGGCTCCTTGTGACGGCCGCTCTGTTGCTGATTGCGGAAACGGCGCGCTCCCGGAACGCGCGCGTTTCCCTTCGGAACGCGTTGTTCGTGGGGCTTGCGCAGGGAATCGCGGTCCTTCCGGGGATCTCCCGCTCCGGTGCGACGCTTGCGGCCGGATTGCGGAGCGGGCTGGAACGGGAGGAGGCGTTCCGCTTTTCGTTTCTTCTCTCGCTTCCGGCGATTGCGGGGGCCGTCCTGCTTGAGCTGCGTCACGGACTCTCGGTCGGCGATCTGCCTCCGGGCTGGATGTGGGGCGCCCTGGCGGCCTTTCTCACGGGATACGCCGCACTCCGGTTCCTGCGACGTATCGTCGTTCGGGGGCAGTTGCGGTTGTTTGCGGTCTATTGCGCGTGCATCGGGGCTCTGGCCCTGGGCGCGTCGCTCGCGGGGTAGGGTGCGATGGCTTCTTCCGGTTCGCGTTGCTGGTATGTTCTGGTTTTCGTTTTCATCGGAACATTGCTCGGGCTGTATCTTCAGCGATTTCAAATGACGTCGGCTTTTTTCCGGGATATTCTCTCGGTGGGATTCAATATTCAGGACGTCGATCTCGGCGTTTTCTCCTTCGGTTTGAAGTTCAGCTTCCGATGCAATCCGGGAACGATTGTCGGCGCGGTGGCGGGCTTATGGCTTTCCCGGTGAAGATGATCCTCGCCTCGGGCAGTCCGAGGCGTCGGGAACTTCTGGAGTCGCTCGGATGGGTGTTCGAGGTCCGGGTTCCGGACGTTCCTGAAGATCCGCTGCCGGGCGAATCGCCCTGTGTGGCGTGCGGGCGTCTCGCCCGCATCAAGGGCGCGTCCGTCGCAACGAACGCTTCGCCGGATACGCTGGTTCTGGCGGCTGATACGGTCGTGGATCTCGACGGAATGCTCATGGGAAAACCGGAGAACCCCGATGATTCTTTCCGGATGATCTCGCTTCTGAACGGAAGGACGCATCACGTCCATTCCGGCGTCGCCGTTTTCTGGAACGAACGGGTCGCGGACGCGGTCGTCACGTCGGAAGTCACGTTCCGGCGTCTGGGCGAAACGGATCTCCGCGCGTATGTCGATAGCGGAGAAGGGCTCGACAAGGCCGGGGCCTACGCGATCCAGGGATGGGGCGCACTTCTCGTCGAATCCATCAGGGGATGCTATTTCAATATCGTCGGGCTTCCCCTGTCCCGAGTCAGCTCGCTTCTCGAGGAACTCGGCATTCCGGTCGTCAGCCAATGGAGGGTTGGTTCATGAAAACTGTGATTCGTGACGTGCGTTCCCGGCTGTTTTTCAGCGGAACGGGTGTGTTGCTGGGAGTTGCTTTCGTCTTTTCCCTCATCGCCCTCTGGCCGCGATGGAGAGCGGAAACGGAATACCGCGATGTCGCCATCGTTGCGGACTATTCAGACATCGTCGGTCTTTCGGCGATGAGCGGAAGGTCGCGGGCAGAGGTGTTCGATCTCCTCAGAAAAAGCGGCGTTTCGGGGCTGATGGTGTCCGAAAAGACGGGGCAGGAGCTGTCGACAGGCGCGGCGCCGCTCTTTTTCGGTCCCGCCTCCTCCCTTTCACCGGAGATCCGCAAAGGCCTGAAAACGCCTGTCTCGGGGCCGCGTATCGAAAACGGTCCGGCTGTCTTTATCGACAAGGGGAAGGCCTATTCGCAGAAAGCCATGACATTTCTGTTGTCCCGTTTTCAGGGATCGTTCGTTTCCCCGGTTCCGGGAGGCGTGTGCGGGTTGCTTTCGAGAAGCTGGGACCAGCTTTTCCTGTCGGGAGTCCTTCCGGACTACGATGGCCTGGAGTTTGCGAAGGAACTCAATGTTCCCGTTCTCTACCGAATCTGTCCCGCGCCTCCTTCGGACGGCGCAGGCGTGGTCAGTTCGCTTTCCGGCGTGTTGCGGGAATATCCGAATATCCGGTGCCTCTCCCCGACGGGCGAGATTGCGGTCGGCTATCCCGACTTCAAGCCGCTGGGCGAGCTGGTCAAACAGTCGGGGACGACGCTGGCGATGGTCGAATTTTCCCGCCAGATCGGCGCGCCGCAATTGTCGTGGTCGGCGTACCCTTCGCTGCTTCCGTTGCACAGTGTGACGCATGAGGAGATCCTGTCCCGGAACATAGGGCGGCAGGTGCTCGAAGAACGCATGGTTCGCGCCGTCAAGGAACGTTCCGTTCGTCTGCTCGTCTTCCGTCCATCGGCGATGAACTATTCTCCGTCGGTCCTCGATACATTCGTGCGCGAACTGAAGAGTCTCTCGAGTTCCCTCTCGGAACGGTCCGTGAGGGTGCTCGGCCCGAGCGGGTGGCCCGAACCCGTTCGTCCGTGGAGAAACGGACTTCTTGCCTCGATCGCGTGTTCTTTCGCGTTCGCGGCGGCGGCATTCCGGCTTTGGATCCGCTGGAGACCGGACGAAGCGAAGACCGGGAACCGGTCCGTTTCCGCGCCCGTACTGCTCCTTCTGGGAGGAGCCGCGCTCCTTGTCGCGTTCCTCTCGTGGAACATCTCGTTCGCCGCTCGCCTGCTCGGTGCGCTCACGGCAGGACTTGTCGCCGCGGAGGCGTCCCTGCTGGCTCTTGACGGGTGGGAGCGACCGGTTCTCGGATCGCTGAAGGGCTTTCTTTTCGCCGTCGTCGGAGGACTGGCGGTTGCGGCCCTTTTCAGCGAACCGACCTACATGCTCCGGCTGCGGAGCTTCTCCGGCGTCAAACTGACGTTGCTTTTGCCTCTGATGATCGTCCTGCTGTACGACCTGAAAAAACGGGTCCATCCCGAATCGCTCGGTCAGATCATCGAACGTCCCCCGGTCTGGGGAGAGCTGATGCTTCTGGGAATGCTTCTCCTCGGCGCCGCGATCATGGTCTTTCGGAGCGACAACGTGCAGTTCGTTCCCGATTTCGAAGTGCGTCTCCGCGACGCGCTGGAACGCTTCCTGGTCGCCCGTCCGAGGAACAAGGAGCTTTTCGTCGGCTATCCCGCGCTTTTCCTGTTCAGCCTGTGCATGAAGGACCAGCTCTGGCAGCGGTACCGGGAGATCCTCCGACTTGCCGTGACGCTTGCGTTTTCGTCGGTCGTGAACAGCTTCTGTCACTTTCATACCCCGCTGTCGTTCATTCTTTTCCGGGAGTTCAACGGCTGGTGGTCCGGCGTCCTGATGGGCGTCGCGATCCTGTTCCTCTGTCGTCTCGTCGTGATTCCTCTCTGGGCCAGATTCCGCGGGGCGCTCATGGGGTGAGCCGCCGGTTCGACGTCGCGCTTCTCGGCTATTACGGTTTCGGGAACCTCGGGGACGACCTTCTTCTCGAAGCGTTCCTCGGTCTGTTGCGGGACGCGGGAGTTCCCGAAGACCGCCTGATCGTTTTCTCTTCAACGCCTTCGGAAACCCGGTCGAGGTGCTCCGTTCAGTCGGCGGACCGGTGGAGCCCGGCTTCCCTCTGGGCGGCCCTGCGACGTTCGGAGACGCTGCTCTACGGCGGCGGAGGACTCTTTCAGGATGCGACGAGCCTCCGTTCCGCCGTCTATTATGCGTCCGTCGCGCATATGGCCCGAATGGCGGGGTGTACGCCGTGGTCCTTCGGACAGTCTTTCGGCCCGTTTCGGACGAAGACGGGCGAGGTCCTCTCCCGGAGCGCCGTCCGGCGAATGTCCGTCCGGGGCGTTCGCGACCGGCGATCGCTTGAGATTCTCAAAAGCTGGGGGCTTTCCGGAGTCCTCACGCCCGACGCCGTTTTCTCGCTTGCTTCCGAAGAAGCGGGGAGCGAAAAGCGAGGCGAAGTTCTTCTCGTCAATCTGCGCCCCTGGCCGGGGGATCTGACAATCCGCGCCGCCGCGGAGGCCGGGCGGCTTTCGGAGGAAGCGGGAATTCCTCTTGTCGGCGTGGCGATGTCCGCCGGTGACGAGGTGTTGCTCCGCTCGCTCAGGGACAGCGGAACGCTTCCCTGCGCCGATATCTTCAGACCGGCCGGAATGCAGGACGTTCGGCGGCTGTGGAGCGACGCCGCCGGTTCGTTCGGGATGCGGCTCCACTTCTGCATCCTTTCTGCTCTTTTCGACGTGTCGTGTACGGCGGTTCCGTATGACCCCAAGGTCGCCGGTTTCGCGCAGGATATGGGGATGCCGTGTTTTCCCGAAACGCGGACCGGCGAGCGGCGCCCGCGGAGAACGGCGCGTGAGCTCGGCGGAGAAGTCCGCTCGGAATTTCTGAATGCCTGGAGGGATCTACGTGACGGAAATACCGCGCATTCCGGAAACTGATCTGCTGCGCCTCGAACAACGGGCCATCAACGTCCGCAAGGACGTCGTCCGGATGATCGGGGTCGCGCGTTCCGGACACCTGGTTTCATCGCTCTCGATCGTGGACATCCTGACCTGGCTCTACTGGCGGGTCCTTCGGGTTTCACCGGAAGATGAATCGTCCTCCGCCCGCGACCGCTTCGTCCTGAGCAAGGGCCACGGATGCCCCGCCCTGTACGCGACGCTCGCCGACCGCGGTTTTTTCCGGCGGGAAGAGTTGTGGAGCTATCGCCGGCTCGGCGCGATGCTTCAGGGACACCCCGTTGCGAACAGGACTCCCGGCATCGACGCCTCGTCCGGCTCCCTCGGCATGGGGTTGGGAATCGCGGTTGGAATGGCGCTCGCGGGTCGCATGAGCGGTTCGCCGTATCGCGTCGCATGTCTCGCCGGGGACGGCGAAATGCAGGAGGGAGCCATGTGGGAGGCCGCTATGGCCGCGGGCCATTTCCGTCTTTCGCGGATCCTTCTGGTGATCGACCGGAATCACGTACAGATGGAAGGGAAGACGGAAGACATCATGGGACTCGAGCCGCTGGACGAAAAACTTCGCGCCTTCGGATGGCGCGTCGCGCATGCCGACGGACACAGCATGCAAAGCCTCCAGCAAGCCCTCGCGGAGATCGATTCGTCCGATGCCCCGGGCGCCGTCATCGCGAAGACGATTCCCGGACACGGCGTCTCCTTTCTTGAGAACGGCTCTTTCCGGGGAAAGGACGTCCTGAACAGACAGCGCGTGGAAATGGCGCTCCGGGAACTTGAAGTTCTCGAACAGGAGACGCTCCGCTCCCATCCTTCCGGGGAGGCGCTCTCATGACGACCGAACGGATCAGCACGCGCGACGCCTACGGCGCGGCATTGCTTGCGCTTGGGGAACACATCGAATCGCTTGTCGTCGTGGACGCCGATGTGGCTTCGTCAACCCGCGCCTCTGCGTTCGCGGCGAAATATCCGGAACGATATCTCAATCTCGGCGTTTCGGAGCAGAATATGGTTCTCGTCGCCGCCGGACTGGCCCTGTGCGATCGGACCGTGTACGCGGCCTCCTTCGCCTCGTTCCTCGTGGGCCGGGCGTACGAGCAGATCCGCGACGCGATCGCCCTTCCGTCGCTTCCGGTGCGTCTTATCGGAACGCACGGAGGGGTCACCGTCGGAGAGGATGGAGCGACGCACCAGATGCTCGAGGATCTTGCGCTGATGCGCCTTCTGCCGGACGTCG
>CALMZW010000046.1 GCA_937870605.1 uncultured Synergistaceae bacterium | reverse complement strand
ACGCCGTCGACGGGATAGACGGGCTTCGGGCCGGGAAAGCGGACCCGGACGTCGCGGAGGTCGAGAAGGACGTCGTTTCGTTCGTCCGCCACGGTCACACCCCCTCGATGCGCGACCGGAAGTGCGGGTCGAGCCGGTCGCGGAGGACGTCGCCCGCGAGGTTGAACGCAAGGACGGTCAGGACGATGCACATCCCGGGGAACGTCAGCAGCCACGGCGCGCGCGTGATGTACATCCGCCCCTCGCTGAGCATGTTCCCCCAGCTCGGGATGGACGGCGGGATGCCGAGTCCGAGGAAGTCGAGCGCGGCCATGTCGAGCAGCGAGAACGCGAACGTGAACGTGGCCTGGACGATGATCGGCGACATCATGTTCGGCAGGAGGTGCCGCAGGATGATGTCCCGAACTCTCGTTCCGGAGGAGACCGCGGCCTCGACGTAGGCTTCCTCCCGGACCTTCAGCGTGAGGCCGTAGACGATTCGCGTCGTCCGGGTCAGGTAGGTCGCCCCGACCGCGACGATCACGTTGATCATGCCGCGCCCGAGGATGGAGACGAGAACGAGCGCGAGCAGCAGCGGCGGGAAGGCCATGAGGACGTCGACGAGACGCATGAGCCACGGCTCGACGCGCCGGAAGTACCCCGCCACGACGCCGGTCAGGACGCCGAGCGTCATCGAGAAGAGAATGACTCCGGTCGACCCGAGCAGGCTGGCCCGCGCGCCGTAGACCACGCGGCTGAAGATGTCGCGCCCGAAGTTGTCCGTTCCGAACAGATAGATTCCGTTCGGCGGCGTGAGCTTGTCCACGGGGTTCATCTCCTGCGGATCCATCGTCGCGATCAGGGGGGCGAAGATCGCGAAGGCGAGCATCACGCCGATGACCGCGAGCCCGAAGAGCGCGATTTTGCGGCGGGCGAAGACGGCGAGAATATTCATCGTCCGCGCCCTCCTACGAATACCGGATCCGCGGATCCAGGATCGCGAACGAGAGGTCCACGAGAAGGTTGACGAGCATGTAGACGAAGGCCACGATCAGGATGACGCCCTGGATCGTGGGGTAGTCCCGCCGCAGCAGCGACTCCACCACGAGCCGCCCGACGCCGGGAAGCGAGAAGACCGTTTCCGTGACGACCGTGCCCGCGAGCAGCGCGACGAACGTGAACCCGAGCGCCGAGACGACCGAGATCAGCGAGTTGCGGAAGATGTGCCGCATCGTGACGGAGCCCTCCGAGAGTCCCTTCGCCCACGCGGTCTTGACGTAGTCCGCGCGTGCGACGTCGAGCATGCTCGATCGCGTGAGCCGGATGATGAGCGCGGAGTTCGGCGCCGCGAGCGTGATGCAGGGCAGCACGAGATAGCGCAGGTTCGACCAGTCGCCCGATTCGACGATAGACGGGAAGCCCGATGTCGGCAACCATTTCAGCGTGACCGCGAAGAGCAGCATCAGGTTCAGCCCGAGCCAGAAGGTCGGGATCGAGGCGAAGAACATCGACGCGCCCGAGAAGAGCTGGTCGAGCCGGCTGTTGCAGCGAACCGCCGACAGGATGCCGATCGGCACGCCGACGACGATGATGAGGATCATCGAGAATACGGCGATGAGGAGGCTCGTTTCGGCCCGGTCCGCGATCACGTCGAGAACGGGCTTGTGGAAGAAGATCGACTGCCCCATGTCCCCGCGAAGCACGCCGCCGATCCATTTCGCGTACTGCACGTAGAGGGGCCGGTCGAGCCCCATGCTCTCCCGGAGCTGCTGCACGCGCTCCGGCGTCGCCTGGTCCCCGAGCATCACCTGCGCCGGATCGCCGGGGATGAAATGTATGAACGAAAACACGATCACCGACGCCAGAAAGAGGGACGGAATCATGCTCAAAAAACGTCTGCAGATATAGGCGATCATTAGTGTGAGACTCCCTCCCTTCGCTCCCGGCATCCGGGGAGCCGGATTCCGGCCCCCCGGATGGGAACGCTACTTCGTCGCCTTGAACCCGACGCCCCAGAACTTCGGCCAGATCAGCGAGGACGCCGACAGTCCGTCGAGTTTCGGCGAGTAGATGTCATACGTGAAGTGGTCGCCCGTCTTGATGACGGGAACCTCTTCGTACGCAAGCGCCTGGATCTTGTCCCAGACGAGTTTCCGCGCCGCGTCGTCCATCGTCGCGCTGAACTCCTTCGCGAGCGCGCGCTTCGTCTCGGTCGTCCACCAGCCGGGGTACGATTCGCTCATGAACGTGTACAGCACCGGATCGGGCACGAAGCCGTGATGCGTGAAGAAGATGTCCCACTGCGCCGGATCGGCGCGCTTGGAGATCAGCGTCGCCCAGTCGTAGATCTGGTAGTCGATGTTGAATCCCGCGTCCTTGAGCTGTTTGACGAGGACCATCGTGCTGTCGTGATGGAACTTGTACGACGTGGACGCCATCAGCGTGATCTTCTCGCCCGCGTATCCGGCTTCCTTCGCGAGGGCCTTCGCCTTTTCCGCGCTGCCGTTGCTGAACGCGTCGACGCCGGACTTCGAGTACCAGGTCGTGCTGTCGGGCATGAACGATCCGGACGCCTTCCAGAGTTCCTTCGGGCCTACGGCCGTGCGAAGGACCGCTTCCATGTTCATCGCGGCCTGGAGCGCGCGGCGGAGTTTGAAGTTCTCCTTTAGCGGGCCGGTCTTCGAGTTGAAGAACATGAGCCCCTGCGTGGCGCCCTGATTGACGGTCGTCACGACGGCGTCGTCCGCCTTCAGCGAGTCGAAAAGATCGCCGAGGATCTGCTCGGCGTAGTCATAGTCCCCCGCCTTCACGCCGTTCACGCGCGTTCCGACGTCGGGAACCGGGATGAAGCGGATCTCGTCGAAGAGGGCTTCGCGCTTTCCGGAGTAGCCGTCGGCCGGCTCGGTCCGGCTCGCGTAGTCGTCGAAACGGACGAGCTTGATGTATCGTCCGGGGTTTCTTTCGGCGAACTTGTACGGGCCCGTTCCGATATACTGCTCGATGGGCTTCTTCTCCGCCGTCGCGACGACATCCTTCGGGTAGATGACGGGGCCGCCGTTCAGGAACGCGAGCAGGTTCTTCCAGGGCGCGAACGGCGCCTTGAAGGTCATCGTGATATCGAGCTTGCCCGTCGCCTCGACCTTCTCGAGGTTTCCGAAGAGGACCGGTCCGCGTGCGCCGAACTTGCCCCAGCGGTTCAGGGACGCGAGGACGTCTTCGGCGTCCATGACCTTTCCGTTATGGAACTTCACGCCGTCGCGGAGATGCAGGACGACGACCTTGCCGCCGTCTTTCACCTCATCGCTCTTGACCAGCAGCGGAACCGGGGCGTACTTCGCATTGAACGTATACAGCCCCTCGAAGATATGCTGCGCGATCATCGTGGTCAGATCGGACGTCACCACATGCTGGTCGAGCGTCGGCGGCTCGTCGATCACCGCCATCCGCAGAACGCCGCCCTTTGCAGGAGCGGCCGTCGCCGCACCGCCGACCAACACGAGACACACGCATGCCGCCAGAAAAACCAACAGCTTCCTTCCCTTCATACCCTTCACTCCCCTTTCTATTGTCTGAATCCGTCACCGTATCGTGGAACCCGCATTGCCCGGCTCCCGTGCGCCGGGGAAAAAACCTGTCAGGAGACGGGCGGAATCAGGTACTCGCCCTCGCGGATCCCCGCGTTTCCGGGCAGGGTGCGGTAGTCCGAAGCCGCGCGCGCGTTGCGATCCCACACGACGGTTCCGTTGCGGAACGTCATCTCGCATTCGAACCGCTCCGCGCCCTCGATGCGCCCGCCTACGGAGTCCGCGAACCCGAACGTTCCCTTCCGGATGCCGAAGAGCGCCACATCCGCCGCCGTTCCGGGGAAGAGCGTCCCGAGCTCCGCGTGTCCGATCGCTCGGGCCGGGCGGAACGTCGCAGCCGCGATGATCTCCGAAAGCGGCATTCCGAGCGCGAGACACTTGGACATCGTCGTCGGCATGTCCATCATCGCGGCGTTCATGCTCTGGACGTGAAGATCCGTCGAGACGACGTCCGGGTAGAATCCCTCGCGGAAGGCCGGAACGGCGTTGCGGAAGAGGAAGCTGCCGCCGCCGTGCCCGAGGTCGAAGAGCACCCCCCGGCGTCGCGCCTCCCACAGATAGGGGTAGACACGGCCCGCTTCGTCCGCTGTCGGGACGGGCCCCCGGAAGCAGTGCGTGCTGATGTCCCCGGGCCGCAGGTGCTCCGAAACGAGCCGCCAGTACGGGCGCTCCTTCATGAAGTATCCGAAATCCACCATGACGGGGCGCTTCGATTTCTCTCCGGCGTCGACGGCCCGGTCCACGGACGCCCAGTCCGGGCGCCAGTAGTGCGCGCTCTTGATCCCGACCGCGACGTCCCCGTTCCGTGCGACGGCCCGAGCCGTCGCGTCCGGGTCGAAGTCGGGCGCGTGCTGTTCGATGATGTCGTTCAGCATCCCGTAGCTCGCGATATTGACGAACGCGAAGACGCGCGTCTTCGCGCGTTCGATAACGGTTACGCGGAAGTAGTCGAAGTTCCGCCACCCGGCGCTGCCCGCGTCCACCATCGTCGTGACGCCGCTGCGGAAGCTGAACGCGTCGGGCGGAACGCTGTTCTCCCCCGCCCAGGCGTCCGGGTTCGGCACGGTGTGGAAGAGGTGCGTGTGCATATCGACGAGTCCCGGAACGACGAGAAGTCCGGACGCGTCGATCACGCGGGCCGCGGATGAGTCGAGCCGTCCCATGTAGTCGCCGGTTCCTAGAATGAAGCCGTCCCGGATCGCAAGGTCCGCGACGACGTCAACGCCGCGCGAGGGGTCGAGCACGCGACCGCCCGCGATGATCGTCGCGCCGGACAGATCTCCGGCGGCGCGCGCGTCGGTCATTCCCCGACTCTCCCGCCCTGGACGAAAATTTCCTCGCCGATCCGCGCGATCCGGTTGCGGATCTCGTCAAGCTCCTCGTCGCGCAGCGTCATCGGATTCACGAAGACGGACCGCTCGTCCGCGGCCATCGTGAATATTGAGGGATCCCCCTCGCGCAACCGGCGAAGGACGTACTCGGCCACATGCCCCTCCCCGGTGAACGAAACCGCCATCTGCGGGAAGGGCTGCCCGGCCTCGTTCGGGTAGACCCGCTGCACGCGGACGACCGGGTTGTCCTCGAACTCCTTGCGGAACAGGGCGATGCGCCGCTCGGCCCACGCGACCCGTTCGGCGTGGTCCATCGTGAGGTACTGCTCGACGGCCGCGTAGAGGCCGACGATCTCCTCGCGCCCGACCTTGAACATCCGTCCGACGCCGTACGTCGGGAAGGCCGTCTCCGTCACCCATTTGAGGAAGTCGGCCTTGCCGACGACGAGTCCGCTCGCCTGCGGGCCGCGAAGATCCTTGCCGCCGCTGAAGACGCACGCGGACGCGCCGCGCTCCGTGATCGTCCAGAGGTTTTCGACCGGAGGAACCTGCGCCGCGGCGTCAACGATCACGGGGACCCCGTGCCGGGCCGCGATGCGGAACGTCGTATCGAGGTCGAGCGCGCCGCGCGCCGTCCAGCCGCCGGGCGGCATGAAGAAGTAGTAGATCGCGGCCGTGTTCTCCGTAATCGCGTACTGCAAATCCTCTTCCCGCGTCGGAAGGATCATGTTCGGGAAGCCGATCTCGACGATCTTCGCGCCGAGCAGTTGCAGCGACCAGTCGTACGGGTTCCGGTGCGCCCTGTGGACGATGATTTCGGCCTTCGCGATCTGCTCCCGGTCCAGCGACCAGTGCGGGCGTCCGAGTTTCCGCGCTATGGCGGCCGCTCCCGTGATGTGAAGTCCCGCCGCGGCTCCGCCCGTCACGTACGCGGCCTCGTTGTGCGTGAGTTCGGCAAGGCGCGCATGAACCTTCTCCTGAAGTTCTTTGATGACCACATGGCTCCGCGCCGCCTGCGCCATCGCCGCGAGCGTCTCGTCGCTCATCCGCGACCCTCCGACCATCGTGTAGGTCCCGGCCGCGTTGATCACCTTCCGGACTCCCAGCTCCGCGTACACGTCCCTCGCCATTGCGCCTCTCTCCCTTCGCGTTCGGAAATAGCGGAAAAACGAAAGAGCCGCCGTTGCGCGTCCCTAGCGCTTCGGCAGCTCCGCATGCACCTCGCCCAGATACGAATAGAGCGTGAATTTCGAGATATCGAGATACTGGCAGATCCGGTCCCCCGACTTCGTGATCAGGAAGGCCCCCTTGCGGTCGAGAAAGTGCACCGCGCGGATTTTTTCCTCCCGCGTCATGTACGCGGCCGGCTTGCCGATCTCCTCCTGCACCTTCTGAAGCAACGCATCGAGGAGCTGGTTGACGTCGTTGACGAAGAACTCCTCCGCCTTTTCGGGATCCGCCGCCTCGGGACCGGAGAGGAGCGCGCCGAGGGCCTTGTCGGCCATCAGCAGGTCGGAGACGTCGAAGTTGACGCACAGGCACCCGATGACCTTCCCCTCGCCGTTCCGGATATAGACCGACGAACAGCGCAACATCCGCCCGTCTTTCGTTCGCGCCGTGTAGCCGAACTTGTTGCCCCGCGTGTCGGTCCCGCGCAGCACTTCGAGACCGAGATTGCTGCCGCAGTCCCCGACCTTGCGCCCCGTGACCTGCCCGTTCTCGATCCAGACGACCGTGCTCTCGTACCCGTCGGTGAGGTCGTGGAGGATGACCTCGCAGTTGGTTCCGAAAACGGCCGTAATGCCCTTCATCAGGGACTGGAACAATTCGAACTCTTCCTGGACCCGTTGCATCCGCGTCACTCCAAAAAAATATTTTTGAGATCTCCACTTTTTTGGTATTATAGTGATTGAAAAATTCGACGTCAACAGGAGCTTCACAGACGACGCCGAAGGAGGCGGATTGCTGATGAGCATCAGAAAGTGCGACATTCTGGGTCAAATCGAGCAACTGGGCGTAGTGGGCATTATCCGTACGAAGGACGTCGGCGTCGGCGTCGCGTCGGGCGAAGCCATGTTCCGGGGGGGCGTAACGGCCGTCGAGGTGTCGACGACCTACCCGGGGGCGCTGGAGATCCTCGCCGAGGTCGGACGCCGCTGCCGCGCCCTGCCGAACGGACGGGATCTCGCGATCGGCGCCGGAACCGTCGCGGACGCGGAGACGGCGCGGCTCTGCATTCTGAACGGCGCGGAGTTCATCGTCTCCCACTGCCTGAGCGAGGACGTCGCCCGCACCTGCAACCGGTACGGCGCGGCCTACATGCCCGGCGTCGGGACCGTGACCGAACTCGTCCGCGCGATGGAGCTGGGCGCGGAGGTCGTCAAGGAATTCCCCGGCGACGTCCTCGGGCCGAAGTTCATCAAGGCCGTCCACGGTCCCGTGCCCTGGGCGAAGATCATGCCGATCGGCGGCGTTTCCGAGGAAAACCTCGCCGAGTGGTTCCACGCCGGGGCCTTCGCCGTCGGACTCGGAACCGCGCTCATGAAGCCGAACGGCGCGGAGGGCGACTTCGACGCGGTTCGCGGGGCGTCGGAACGGATCGTCGCGCGGATCGCCGAAATCCGGGCGAAGTAACGAACGGAGCGGGATGGAAACAGAGCGAGCCTGAAACGGACGAGAATCGGGCGGAAAGGAGCGAACCGTGAAACCGGAAGCCGCATCGAAGGGAACATGGCTGCACCGCATCGCAATGCGTCTCTTCACCCTCGTGCTCGCGGTGCTCGTCTTCTGGGTCCTCGACTTTTTGGTCGGCGACATCCGGTCCATACCGGGCCCCGACTATACGGCGATCGAGACGGCGCATATCGAACCGGGCCTGACCGCGAAACGCGACGGCCTCGTGGAGCGGATCGGCGAGGTCACACGCCGGATCGAGAGTCTGACCGAAAAGCAGCGCATCCTGGGCGACAGCTCCGGGAATCTCCGGCAGACCATCAGCCAGCTTCTGGAGCTTCAGAAGCTCGGACTGCAAAAGAGCGTCGCGTTTTCCGAAGCGGAGCAGGCGAACGTCACGGCGAGCCTGAACCTCTTCCTCGAGAACCAGCGGAAATACCAGGAACTCAGCCAGACCGTATCGGAGCTTCTGGAACAAAGGCAGAGCCTCGTCATCGAGAAGGAACGCCTGGAACGGCAGATCGAAACGCAGCGCAAACCGGCGCGCGAGGAGTATGACGCGCTCGTCCGGAAGCACCGGATGAAGCTTGCGGGCATGCAGCTCGTCCTGCTGCTGCCCGTTCTCGCCGCCGCATCGTTCGTCATTTTCCGGAAACGTTCCGGGATCTACTTTCCGGTCTACCTCGCGTTCGGCGCGGCGGCGCTCGTCACGATCGCGCAGGTCGTCCACGCGTACTTCCCGAGCAGGGTCTTCAAGTACGTTCTCATCGGCGGTCTGGTGATCGTCGTCACGAAGCTGCTCGTCCATTTCATCCGGACGATCGCGTTCCCGAAGGCGCAGCTGGTTCTCCGGCAATACCGGGAGTCGTACGAGCGCTTCCTCTGCCCCGTCTGCGAGTACCCCATCCGCATCGGTCCGCGACGCTTCCTGTTCTGGACGCGTCGCACCGTCAACCGGACGGTCGTCCCGAACGACGGAGGCGCACAGAGCCCGCAGGAAGAGCCGTACATCTGCCCGGCGTGCGGGAATGCGGTCTTCGAGGAGTGTCCTTCGTGCCACAGGATCCGGCACGCGCTACTGCCTCACTGCATGCACTGCGGCGCTGCGAAGGACATCGCGTCCGACGCCCCCGGGAGGAGCTGAGGAACGCGTGTTGGAACACATGCCGGGAGCGATGCGCTCTATCGTGCGCATCGCTTTGGGTGTCTACGCAAGTCTGTTTGCCTTCGCGTGGTTTTTTTCGGACGCCGTCATCTTCCAGCCGCGCCCGCCATCGTATTCGGACGGGCCGCCGTACCGGAAGATCCCGGCGCCCGGCGGGGGGTTCGTCGCCATCCGTTCGCTGTGGAATCCCAAGGCGCGCTTCACGATCCTGTTCAGCCACGGCAACGCGGAGGACCTCGGGGATCTGGAGCCGTCGCTGCGCGCGTACGCCGCGCACGGATTTTCCGTTGTCGCCTACGACTACAGCGGATACGGCGCGAGCACGGGGAGCCCTTCGGAAGAGGCGGCGTACGCGAACATCCTGGCCGTGTACGAATACCTGCTCCGGGAACACGGACTCCCGCCCGAACGGATCATCGCGTTCGGGCGGTCCGTCGGGTCGGGTCCGGGCGTCGAACTGGCGATCCGGAAGCCCGTCGGCGGGCTCATCCTCGAAAGCGCGTTCACCTCCGCGTTCCGGGTGGCGACCATCCTTCCGATCCTTCCGTTCGACCGGTTCGAGAATATCCGAAAGATCTCCTCCGTGCGCTGCCCGCTGCTGTTCATCCACGGGCGCCGCGACGGGATTGTCGCGTTCCGCCACGGCGAAACGCTCTACGACCGCGCGCCGTCCCCGAAGATGCGACTCTGGGTCGACGGCGCGGGCCACAACGACGTCATGCGAACGGCCGGAGAGGCCTACTGGAAGGCGCTCGCGGAGTTCGAGCGATGCGTCTCCGTTTATAACCCCAGAACATTCGGCAGCCAGGTCACCGTCCAGGGCAGGTAGGTGACGATCGCGAGCGTAACGAGCAGCGGGATCAGCATAATTCCGAGATCGTACAGCATCTCGCGCAGCGTCGTCTTCGCAATGCCGCACGATACGAACAGGCAGACCCCGAGGGGGGGCGTGCACATCCCGATCGTGAGGTTCACGGCGACGACCACGCCGAAGTGCACGAGGTCGATGTTGAAGGCCTTCACGAGCGGCAGGAAGAGCGGCACGAAGATCGTCATCGCGCTGATCGTATCGATGAATGTTCCCGCGACGAGCAGGACGATGTTCATCAGAAGCAGCGCCGTCCACTGCGAATGGACGATCTGGAGCAGAACCTGCGTGACCTGCTGCGGGATCATCTTCACGGTCATGAACCAGATGAAGAGACTCGCCGTCATCAGAACGGTCAGGATGACGCCGTTCATGATCGCCGCGTCGATGAACGCGTCAACGACGTTCCGCCAGGTGAGTTCCCGGTAGACGAGTCCGCCGATCAGCAGGGCGTACGCCACGGCGATGCCCGCCGATTCCGTCGGCGTGAAAATGCCGAACACGATGCCGCCGATGATGATGAACGGCATGAACAGCGCGAGAATGGCGTCCTTGAGACCGGCCCAGAGCTCCGCCCGTGTGGACCGGACGTCGCGCCCAACGTAGCCGCGCTTCTTGCTGATGATGTAGTTCACGATCATCAGCGCGATCCCCATGATGATTCCCGGGACGATGCCGCCCATGAAGAGCTTCGCGATCGAGGTGCTCACCATGACGCCGTAGACCACGAGCGGAATGCTCGGCGGTATGATCGGGCCGATGGACCCGGCGCAGGCGACGAGCGACGCGGTGTACTCCCTGGAATATCCCTTTGAGACCATGACGCCGATGAGGAGCCCGCCGATCGCCGCGGTCGCCGCGATCGCCGATCCCGTGACGGCGGCGAAGATCATCGACGCGACGATCGTCACCATCCCGAGGCCGCCGGGCCAGTGTCCGACGAGGGATTCGGAGAAGGACGTGATGCGCCTGGAGATGCCTCCGACGGCCATGAGGTTGCCGGCCAGGATGAACAGCGGAATCGCGATCAGCGCGAAGTTGTCCACGCCCGTGAACATTCGTTGCACGATGACTTCCATCGGAAGTCCCGCCCCCGAGAGGCCGACGAGCGTGACGAAACCGAGCGAGAACGCGATCGGGACTCCGATGAAGAAGATCCCGAAAAGGCCGAAAATCCAGACCATGCGCGATCACCGCCCCTGCGTCGGACGGCGGAAGAGCGCCCGGAACGTATCGACCGCCAGAAACGCGATCATCACCGACGTGCAGACCGGAATGATCGCATACACGTAGCTCATCGGAAACATGAGATAGGGGGTGTACTGGTCGGCGTTCGCGGAGACGAAGCGGAAGCTGTACCAGAAGACCGCGGAGAGAAAGACGATCACAAGCACGTTGGAGAGCAGTTCGAGTTTTGCGCGCGCCTTCTCCGGAAGCGCGTGGACGAAGACGTCGATGTTCAGGTGCGATTTTTTCATGACGCCCACCGCCATCCCGAAAAAGACGGAATAGACGAAAAAGATGCGGATGATGTCCGTCGCCCAGGGCATCGACACCTGAAACACGTATCGCTGGACGACCTGCGCGAACGTCACGAAAAAGATGACAGCCAGACACGCGCCGGAGAGAACCGACAGCGCCGTTTCCATTTTTTTCATTTTCATTCACTCCTCCGGGCGATCGGGCCGCCCGCGCTCCCGCCCGGGAAGGGCGGGAGCGCCCGGAAATTCGTTACTTGACTGCTGCGACCTGATCCCTGATCTTCTGGACGAGCTTTTCGGGAACCGTATCTGCGAGGACCTTGTACAGGTCTTCCGTAGCCTTCGCGAACGCGGCCTTGTCGGGGTTCTCCTCGATCACGACGCCCGCCTTTTTGATGACCTCGAAGCGCTCCTTGTCCTTGTCGGCGAGCGTCTGTCGCTGATAGACCGCAGCGTCGGCCGCCGCCTTCAGGATGATGCTCTGGTGTTTCGGATCGAGGCCGTTGAACCATTTCGGGTTCGCGATCACGTGGGCCGGTTCGTAGGTGTGTCCCGTCAGGGAGAGGTACTTCTGAACTTCGTAGAACTTCATGGAGTAGATGGTCGCCACGGGGTTTTCCTGTCCGTCGACGACCTTCTGCTGCAACGCCGAGTAGAGTTCGCCGAACGGGATCGGCGTCGCGACCGCGCCAAGGCGGTTCATGAACTGGATCCAGATCTTCGATTCCTGGACGCGGATCTTCAGCCCCTTCATATCCTCGGGCGTCTTGACGGGGCGCGTGTTGTTCGTCATGTTCCGGAAACCGACCTCCCAGAACGCAAGACTCACGAACCCCTTCGAGGCCATAATGGCCGCGATGTCCTTGCCGACTTCGCCGTCAAGCACCGTGTACACCTGTTTGGCCGTCGGGAACAGGAACGGAATGCCGAACAGCTGCAATTCCGGCACGAATCCGGCGAGGTTTCCCGCCGCGACCGAAGCGATTTCGATCGTCCCCATGCGGACGCCTTCCGCGAGATCGCGTTCGCCGCCGAGCTGCGCCTGCGGGAAGATGTTGACCTTGATTTCCCCCTTGGACTCCGCTTCGACCAGTTTCTTGAACTGTTCCGCACCGATCTGGTACTGGTGCTCGAGACTTCCCGTGTGACCGAACTTGATCTCCACAACCGCCATCGCCGGGACCGCCGACAATGCAATCGCCGCTGCCGCCGCTGCAACCGCCAGTTTTTTTCCGAAGCGCATTCCGTACCCCTCCTGTCTCAGATTGGACTACAGATCGTAAACTTCCGGCGCCCTGTCGGCGAATACCGGAAGGTACTTCCGCACTTCCCGCGACTTCGCGGGGTCGATCGTGACGAACCCCGCTTCCTCGCCCCTCCCGCCTTCGAAGAGGATCTCGCCCCACGGGGACACGACGAGCGAACCGCCCCCGAAGACCGTCCCGCGGGTTTCCCCGCAGCGGTTGCAGGCCACGACGTACATCTGGTTCTCGATGGCCCTCGCGATATTGAGCGCCCGCCAGTGCGCGGCGCGAACGAGCGGCCATTCCGCGCTCACGAACAGGATTTCGGCGCCCTTGAGCGCATACGTCCGCAACAGTTCGCAGAAGCGGATGTCGTAGCAGACGACGCATCCGGCCTTCGTCCCGCCGAGGTCGAAGAGCCCGAGTCCCGTTCCCGGCGTGATGTGGAGATGTTCGTCCATGAGCCGGATGAGATGGATCTTGTCGTACTGCATCACCAGAGCTCCCTCGGGGTTCACGACCTGCGCCCGGTTGTGGAAGGCGTTTCCGGACGACGCGAGCACCGATCCGCCCGTGAACCAGACGTTGTGCTTCTTCGCGAGCCCGCCCAGGAATTCCGCGGCGCTTCGTCCTTCGGGGTCCGCGATCGTCTTCGCGCGTTCGAGGTCGTATCCCACGTCCCATATCTCGGGGATCACGATGGCGGTCGGATGTTCTGACGGGGTCAGGCTTCGTTCGAGCCAGGCCTCGAGGTTCCGCCGGTTCGCTTCCCGGTCGCCCACGCGAATGTCGAGCTGCATGACGCCGACACGGAGCATGGCCGGATCCTCCTAGTTTCGGTCCGGAAGGATCCGGACGGAATACTCGTGACGGATGCAGCGGCCGAGAACCGGGTCGCGGAGTTCGAGCGAGAACGCCTCGCCGTACACGATTTCGCCGCCGATGACCGGGAGCGTCCCCGAGAAGAGCGCAAGCCGCGCTCCCGTCGGAACGTCCGAGCCCGTCCGCTCCTGCGCGAGTTCAAAGAGCTTCTCGGGCGGCAGGAGCCGAACGAGGGCCCCCTGCTGGTACGGAATCCACGCCTGCTTCTTCCCCTGCTGCGCGACGGGCCGGACGCTGCACGTCAGTTCGAGCGCGTCCCAATGGTCCCGGATCTCCGAAACGTTCCAGAAGCACGGGCCGATCACCTTGGAGCAGATCTGCTTCGCCTTCGCGACGGATACCGTTTCGAGCTGCCGGTCCGTATGGTCCGACGCAACCGTCACGCACATATTCCCGACCTCGTCCCGGGCGAGAAAGACCTCGATTTCGCCGGAGGTCCTGTCGCCGACCGCCGAAATTTCCTTCGTGCAGGAAACGAGATCCGGCGCCACCCAATACATGCTCGGAATCATCGACGGCACGGGAACGCCGATCGCGCGCAGTTCCTCGATGTGCGCCCGAACCGCCGCCTGATCCCTTCCGGCGTATCCCACCGCGACGCATGCGTCGAACGACAGGTTCGCGCATTCCATGTTTCCGCCTGAACGCAATACCACAGAATCGATCTTCATTACGTGTGGAACGTCCCTCCTCCCGATCGAAGCCGCCGCGCCGAAACCGACACGTGCGGCGCCCCGATTCCCTCTCTCAGGACGACCGTCCTGCGCCGTCCATTTGCATATCGACAACCCGAGCCATCAGCCGCTGCTCGGTCACATCCAGATGCGCGACCATCGCCTCGCGCGACGCCCTACGGAGCCTGCGCCGCACGGACTCGACGATCCGCTCGTGCTCTTCCGTGACGATCGCGTACCGCCGTTCGTCATGCCCCATCGCCAGAATGCCGAGCCATACCATGTCCTCGCTCAGGGTCTTCCACATCCGCGACAGGCGCGAATTGTGCAGCGCGTCGAAGAAGACGGCGTGAAAGGCCTGGTCCGCCGTAATGAAGGAATACAGATCGCCGCGCGACGCGCCCATGTTCGCCATCGCCTCGTCGAGTTTCCAGGGGAGCGACGCCGCGATTCCCGTCGAAAAGGCGAGATCGACCGCCGCTGGTTCGATCATCCGCCGGGCCTGGAACAC